>NZ_JACJEW010000005.1:0-164946 GCF_014164315.1 Pseudoalteromonas sp. SG44-1 | reverse complement strand
TGCTAACTTGCTAACTTGCTAACTTGCTAACTTGCTAAATTTAATCTTACTTGTGCATATACGCACATAACTTGTTTGTTATTAGCTATTTTCTTCTATCTAGGTACGCGCTATTCTGATGTCATTCGATAATGGAATTAATAACACATGCTTAAAAATACAAAATCTTCGTACGGTGTGGTTGCCATTTTATTACATTGGTTAATGGCGGTAATGGTGATTGGCTTATTTGGCCTTGGCTTGTACATGGTTGAACTTACTTATTACGATAGTTGGTATAAAGGTTCTTTGGATTTACATAAAAGCGTAGGGATCACCTTAGTTGCTTTATTAATTTTTAGATTTGCTTGGCGTGCATTGGGCACGCAGCCTGAGCCAGTAGCGGGCAGCAGTAAAGCGTTAAATAATGTAGCGCATACAGTACATATATTTTTATATCTACTGCTTAGCGTCATTGTGATTTCAGGGTATTTGATTTCTACTGCGGATGGTCGTGCAATTGAGGTGTTTACCTTATTTAGTATTCCCGCAATTGATTTTTCAGTAGCTAATCAAGCAGATATTGCAGGTAAAGTTCACTACTATGTGGCGTGTAGCCTCATAGGATTAGTGGTTTTACATGCTCTTGGGGCGTTAAAACATCACTTTATCGATAAAGATAAAACCTTAGTTAGAATGATAAAACCACAAAAGGATGATTAATAAATGAAAAAAATATTACTTTCAGCTGCAGTAGCAGCAACATTGTTTGGTGCTAATACTGCACACGCTGCAGATTATGTTATTGACACTCAAGGTGCCCATGCATTTGTAAACTTTAAAATTAAGCATTTAGGTTATAGCTGGTTACACGGTCGTTTTAATACTTTTGACGGCGGCTTTAGCTACGATGCAGCTAACCCAGACGCATCACAGATCATGGTTAATATTGATACTAAAAGTATCGATTCGAACCATGCTGAACGTGATAAGCATTTACGTGGTAAAGAGTTTTTAAATGTTGATAAGTTTCCAACAGCGACCTTCAAAAGTACGTCAATTAAGTTTGATGAAGAGGGTGATGAAGCTGATGTAACAGGTGAGTTTACCCTTCATGGTGTAACAAAAACGATTACCTTTGAAATCGATAAAATTGGTGAAGGTAAAGATCCATGGGGTGGTTACCGAGTTGGCTTTGAAGGTGAAACCAGTTTAAAGCTTGCTGATTTTGGTATTGATTACAACCTAGGTCCTGCATCTACACATGTTGATATTGGTTTGTATATTGAAGGTGTGCGTAAGTAAAACCTAACCTGAATTCAGGTTAAATAAATATGCTAATATTGATAAACGCCTCACTCAGTTGGGGCGTTTTTGTTTGCTTGTAACGTTGCTCTAGTAACGGTTTTAAATTATCTGGTAACCAACGTAATAACACTTCGTGGTAGGCTGGTTGTTGTTTTATTTCTTTCAGTGCTGCATTAAGCACTTCAACTTGCGCGATACCTTGCTCGGTATTAGTACAGCCAATATAGCCATAACTCAGATCGGGAGCTTCAGTCAGAGGCAATTGCATTAACTGATCTTCAAACCCCATCGATTTTGCTAAATAGTAATGCTCGCTTGGGTAGCCCAATAAAATATCAATGCGCTTTTTCTTTAACATGTAAGTCAAACTGGCAAGGGTATCGCGACCAGGTCGAATAATTATCGATGCGTCGGCACTATTATTAATTACTGCATCAATAGCATTACCGTATGATCGGCTCATAGAAATCCCCAGTGCAAGTTGGTATTGATTGAGTAGGGTTTTCAATGATGCAGGTGTACTTGTTTCAAGCTTGAGATGTTGCACAAGCTCTTGGTGAATAGCAATAGAAGGCGATAAGCCAACCGTCGAAGTCTGTTCACTAAAGCTGATGTGTTGTTTGCGGTGCGGGCTTTGGTATAGCGAGAGCATGCAGTAAGTATGATTTGGGTTAGACAGCTCCTGTATTGTGCGACTTGATGGAAAAATAGTACGGTTGAATGTATAGCTAGGAAGCTGTTGTTCTAATAAGGCGATAACACCTTCATCGCGGCCTGTTCCTGCGTATTGATCGTTAAAAATATAATAAGGGGCAAAGTCAGTGACTATCCAATCAATTGTTTTAGCATGCAAAGGAGTGCTAATTAACAATGATAAAAAAGCATAACGAAAGGCATAATGCATTAATTCAACCACAGATAAATTATTAATATACTAAGTGTAGCAGCTGTTAAATAGTTAGCTTAAAAAAAGCAAAACGCCAGCATTAGCTGGCGTCATTTAAATTGCGAGGAAGCAAATCAGTATCGATTAATTGGCTTTTAACCATTTAACAAATTGACGTGCGTCACTTGCTTTTGTAAATAAGGTATTTTTTAAACCTTGTGTATCAGAAAAAATAACACGTTGTTTATTTACTGAAATTGATTGCACTGGATGTGCGATTTGGATCATAGATCCGTTGTAACTATAAGACATAATAAAACTCACTTTTTTCTTGTTATCTTTAATGTGCGCTAATTTCTTTATTAGCTTTCAAAGCACAATTAGATAGACCGTGTTGTGTTTAGCTTCATTACAGTGTTGACGATCTTTATGACATTTATGCGACTATTTAAAAATATGCCGTAGTCTGAATTGGGGTTCTCGCCGTACAATAACTTAGCTCTATAATATACGTTTTGCGGGGATTACTGGATCAGGGTAAAGAGGTTAACCGCGAGGCTTTTTTAGGACCAAGAGGACAATTTACCCCAGAAATTTTATTTACGCAAGCATTATTTTAACTTTATTCTAGCCATTGTATTTTAACTGCTGTATTTTAATTAGCTAATCTGAAAAAGGCGTTTAGCGGTATTTTAACTGTTGTGCGGTAATTTAACTGTAAATAATAAGATTTGGCTATGGAATACATTATCGTTAGTGATATTTTTGGTAAAACCGCTCATTTGAGTCACTTTGCACGGCAATTTAACGCTAAAAGCATAATTGTCGATCCGTACGATGGGCAATTGCAGCCAGTGATTGATGAGCAATTACAGTATGATTTATTTATCACTGAGTGTGGTCACGATAACTATTTCAACAAGCTTAATACCATTCTTAGTAGAGTAACTAAACCAACTACGGTAATCGGTTTTAGTGCTGGTGGAGCCGCTGCGTGGCGAAGCCAAGCAACTGTGAAAAATTCACAGATAAAAAGATTAGTGGCATTTTATCCAAATCAAGTTCGTCATTATTTAGATTTGTCTGCCAGCGTGGCCTGCGAGTTTATTTTTGCGAAGCAAGAAGTGCACTTTGATATTCATCCTGTGCTCGCTTGTTTAGAGCAGCAAATCAAAGTGCAATGCCAGCGTGCAGACTACGGTCATGGGTTTATGAATCCCTTGTCAAAAGGCTTCGATAGCTTTGGTTATCAACAATATAGCCAATACTTGCTCACTGAAAATAATTAACTGAAATTACTACCTTGTAAAAAATCTTGGCTATACTTATTTTTTATCCAATAAAATAATTATAAATCATGACCGTACAACTACCTCCTTATAGTCACTTTTTATCAAACCCTGTTGCAAAGCCACCATGTCGAATGACTAATGCAAATATGTATGGTTTTTTTGCAAAAATAGATCAGGATAAAGTTCAACAGTATATCGATACAACGCTTAATATTGTTGCAACGGATGAGTTATATTTTAAAGGCATAGGCGAATATGCATTATTAACTTTTACCGACATAGAAAAAATTGCCTCATTAACGCCGCCTTTTAGTGAGCACGGTTGGATGCAAGAGACTGATATTATTATTTGGTTACCAGTTGCAAAGGTAGAAAAGCAAGGCAATGATGAAGATATTACTCATCTTTATTGGTATCCGGCGTTTATTTGCGTAAATAATGTTTATGCATTAATAAACGGCAGAGAAACATGGGGTTACAATAAATATTTATGTGATTACCAGATGCCCAGTTCGGTAAGTGATATAACCGACTTTTCAGTTTCATTGGATTGTTTTAAGCATTTTTCGCCAACGTCAAAATTACAATCACAGCATTTATTTTCAGTCACCAAAAACGTCAAGACGCAAAGCGATGGCTTATTATCTGTATTAGAGGACTTTGGCGAGCATGTCGCCAATTTGTTTGATGGGGATCATATTGGTATTGATTTTTCGCTATTAAAGCAGCTGTTACAGGGTTTTGTGAATCCACAGATGGATCAAATACTATTTAAGCAATTACCTGACGGGCAAGGCGATAAGGCTGTTTTTCAAGCGGTTATGCACTCTCCTTCAGAAATAAAGAAAATCCATCAATTTAAGCTACTCAGTGGTGCTTATCAGCTACATTTACAGCAACTAGATAGTTTTCCTTTAGCGCAAATGTTTGGTTTACAGCTAGGAGCGCAAGCTGTGTATTTGCCGTTTTATATCAAGATGGATTTTGACCAACTTCAAGCTACACAAATACTCCCTAAGTAAGGATCCATTATGGAGCAAGAAAAAATAGTTATTATAGGGGGTGGTGTTGCCGCAATGACGGCTGCTTTATACCTGACTGAACAACCTAATTGGCAGCAAAAAAGACATATTACAGTGTACCAACAAGGTTGGCGTTTAGGAGGAAAAGGAGCCAGTGGCCGTAATGCTGTTATGGGGCAGCGCATAGAAGAGCATGGTTTACATGTCTGGTTTGGTGCCTATGTTAATAGTTTTAAAACCATTGAAACTGTATACGACAAGCTACAGCGTCCGCCAACGAGTGCACTGAGTACCTGGCAACAAGCACTTAAACCGCATAGTTTTATTGCCCTTGAGGAGCACATTGATGAACAGTGGCAAACGTGGCCTATAGAGTTTCCTGTTTTACCTGGCAATCCAGCGAATGGGAGTTTAGATATTACCGTGTGGGACTTTGTAAAAATGACCCTTGCATGGCTAAAAAAATGGATACCACAATTTGAACTGGCCGCCAGAGTCCAAGCTAAGAGCACACAATTAACGACAAAAAAACCACGAGATAGATACCTACTACGCCATTTTCATCAACAAATTCAGACCTTGGTTTCTGATGGCAGTGATGCATGGCAAACCTTTACCAACGATATACAAAATCTCAATCAAGAAATCACTTCAACACCTAGCTTACTTGTTGATAAATTAAATAGCTTTGTGCAAAGTAACAACACACTGCAGCCACAAATTTCTGAGAAGAAAGATAGTTTAGTGATTTGGTATATTGTCAGAAAACTAAAACGCTGGATTAACCAAGAGTTAACCGAGTTACTGGATGACAATGCAGAGTTGAGGCGTATTTATATTTGTGCCGATTTAGCGATAGCGATGCTGGTTGGATTGATTAAAGATAAAGTTTATCGCGATGGTTTTGGGGTCATTAACAAGTATGATTTTCGTCAATGGTTATTAAAAAATGGTGCGAATAAACAATACAGTGTCGATTCTGCGCCCGTGCGTGGTTTTTATGATTTAGTGTTTGCCTACCCACAAGGTGATTTTAAAAAACCAAATGTAGAAGCTGGAGTTGCTGCACTTGCCATGCTTAGAATCGCATTGTGTTATCGCGGTGGGGTAATGTGGAAAATGCAGGCGGGAATGGGCGATGTTATTTTTGCGCCATTGTATGAACTATTAAAACAAAGAGGCGTTAACTTTGAATTCTTCCATCAACTACAGCAACTTACACCTGGGATTGATGAAAGTGGCCAAAACTGTGTTGCTTCTGTGTTATTACAACAGCAAGTGAGTTTAAATAACTCATCAGAGTATCAGCCATTAATTGATGTGAAAAACTTAGCTTGCTGGCCAAGTGAGCCTCTTTATCAGCAGATAAACCACGAGCAGGCCCTGTTACTAAAGCAGAATAATATTAATTTAGAATCATTTTGGAGTGATTGGCCCAGCTGTTACCAAGCACATTTTGGCGCACAACTACCAACTAAAACACTGCAGTTTAAAGATGATTTTGACCGGCTGATCCTTGGGGTCTCAGTTGCTTCATTAGAGCATGTTTGCCCACAATTATTAGCAATAGACGACAACTTTGCTGCTCAGGCTAAAAATGTTCTTTCGGTAGCTACACAAGCCAGTCAGATTTGGTTAAATAAAACAGATCAACAGTTAGGTTGGCAGTATATGCCGCCAAGTGAAGAAGGGCCTATTTTGAGTGGTTTTAGCGAACCGTTTGATACTTGGGCTGCAATGCAAAACTTAATTGATAAAGAGCAGTGGCCTGCAAGCAATAGTCCGCAGAATATTGCCTATTTTTGTAGTGCATTTCCTTGTCAAGAGTATCCACCACAGAGTGATCATGGTTTCCCTGCACGGGCAAAAGCACAAGTAAAAACTAACTTAACACAACTATTAACAACTAATATGCAGCCATTATGGCCGTTAGCTTATAACGATAATGACTTTGATTGGTCCATTTTATATACACAGCATGACGTGCCAGAATCAGCGCGCTTAGATCAACAGTACTGGCGAGTGAATGTTGATCCAAGTGAGCGTTATGTACTGTCGGTTTCAGATTCCAGTCAATATCGTTTAGCAACTGATGGCACGCAATTTAGTAATTTATTTATTACCGGCGATTGGATCAAAACAGGTGTTAATGCAGGTTGTGTTGAAGCTGCGGTTATGGCTGGAATGCAAACAGCACGAGCACTGTGTGGGTATCCGCAGCAGATCAGTGGTGAAAATGCCTTTGAAGCGCAGTAAAACTAGCTAATTAATGGATAACTTGGCGACTTTAATCAATAAATTAGTCTATAATCGTAAATAATTACAATATCTTTACATTGTCGGTATTAAGGTTCACCATCTAATGAAAAGCCAACGTTATCCTTTTTCAAATCATATATTGCTGCTGTGCTCGTCGAGCCTCGTTTTTGCTGTGGCTGCACAGGCAAAAAATGACGATTCGAGTGGCTCTAGCCAAAGCCTCGAAGTCATTGAGGTGTTCGCCCAAAAACGCGCGCAGGCAATTGAAGATGTTAGTATTGCCATTAGTCAGGTCAAAGGTGATAGCCTTAAAAATCAACATTATAAAGATTCAACAGAGTTATCGGTATTCGCGCCTAATTTAAAAATCAGCCAAAATGCGGCTGAAGGTACGCCACCGGCGGTAAATATCCGGGGGGTTGGTTTAGTTGACTACAATACGGCGAACACCTCGCCTGTGGCTATTTATGTAGACGACATTGCCGTAGGATCTGCAAGTAATCAGATCGTTAACTTCTTTGATATTGAGCAAGTGGATATTTTGCGTGGTCCGCAGGGGACTTTATTTGGCCGCAATTCAACTGGCGGAGCAATTTTAATTCGCACTAAACGCCCTGAATTTAACGAGTCGGGGTATTTAACAGCGGGTATAGCAAATAATAACGCGTTTAGTATTGATGCTATGTATAACAATCAATTAAGTGATAACAGCGCGTTTCGTGTTGCTTTAAATCATCAAGACTATGACTATTCAACCACCAATACTTTTGCACAATCACCTACCGCTGGAATGCAACAAACCAATGCACGGCTATCACTATTAAGTGAGTTTGATACTGTACAGGTATTGTTACAAGCGCACCTCGAAGATTGGCAGGGTATTGTGCAGCCTGTCGGTAATATCGGTGTAGTGGCGGATCCATTAACAGGTCAGTTATGTAGTCCTAGCGAAGCTGGTTCGACAAATTGCTATGATAACTTTGGCTTCAATGATGCCAGTGATGACTTTTACACGGTTAAAGTTAATAACGATTCTCCGCATAAAACGGATGGTAAAGGGTTTAGTGCACATATTGATTGGCAATTAAATGAGTTTAACGAAATTATTTCGATTAGTAGTTATAACCAATTAGAGCGCGATCATGCATTTAATTGTGATGGCTCACCAGCGCGATTATGCGAAGGAAATCTAGGTTTAGATACTCACTTATTTAGCCAAGAGTTACGCTTGCAAACGCAATGGAACAAACATACTTTAACCAGTGGTTTATATTACGCAGATGAATCAATCAAACAAGATAATATTAACGATATTTTAAGAGATTATCGCGGTATATTAGCCACCGACTTAACCGCAACCTTCTTCTATGATAACCAAATTGACACGCAAAATATTGCCGCTTTCAGCCAGTTAGACTATCAACTTAATTCAGATTGGTTGCTAAGTGTTGGACTACGTTATTCCTATGAGTCACTTGATTATGACTCAGTGGCACAATTAAATATGGTAGTTGATCCGATTGATTTAGCAGGGGTTTTAGTGCCATTTTATCATGTGCAAGGCGAGCAATCCGATAATGGTTTTTCTGGCCAGTTTGCTGTGAACTACCTTATTAACGATACAACCCATGGCTATTACCGTTTTGCAAATGGGATTAAAAGTGGTGGTTATAATGGCGGGTTTTTATCTTCCCCAGAGCAAGCCGAATTAGCTGACTATGGCAAAGAGCGTCTCAATGCGCATGAAATTGGTACTAAATCATGGTGGCCTGAGCAAGGTGTGCGGTTTAATTGGGCTGCTTTTTATTATGATTATAATGATCAGCAAGTGTTTATGAACCAACCATCAGACTCACCACAAAAGCCACCCGTGCAATTATTAGAAAACGTTGGTGATTCAGTGATCTATGGCCTTGAAGCTGAACTCGATTATCAAGCGACTAAAGCACTTTCAATGCGTTTTGCGATGGGTTACATTCCCCATGCGGAATTTGAAGAATTTGTTGATCCTTTGGGTAACAGTTTGACTCATAATCGGCTGCCATTTACATCAAAGTGGAATGTGAGTGCAGGCGTAGAATATCGTTTAGAGCTTGCTGGTAATCCCTTAACAACACAATTACTAGTGGATTATCAATCAGACTATTATTTTGATCAAAACCAAAATCCGTATGCTATGCAAGATGGTTACAGTTTAGTCAATGGTAATATTCGTTATCAATTAGATAACCTAGGTTTTGTACTGTGGGGGAAAAATTTATTTGCCAGTGAGTACAGTAATTTGAAGTTTGATTTGAGCTCTTTCCTTGGCATGTTGGAAGATTTTAAAGGGGAAGGTCGTCGCTATGGTTTGGATATTAGTTATCAGTTCTAATCTTTTTGTCATTAAACTGAGGCGTATTGTATGCTGTTAAAAGCAATACAAGGTTTTTGCTATGTAGTCTTTTTAGGCTTGCTAACAATATATGTCTGCGAAGTGCGAGCAACACAGTCAGCGGATGTGTTTGTTTATACAGAGCAACAACAAGATATAAATTTGTTTCAAGTTGGTACCTTATTAGCGGCAAGTTATGAAGGGTTTCCTGATAACAGTACTCAGATTGCGACGTGGCTTGACAATAAAAAACCACAAACAAGTACCACATATTATGGCGGAAGTTATTGGTTAGTTGTCGAACTTGAAAATCAGACTCAGCTAGCTGAATTAGTGTTGTTCCCTTACAACACCTTAGTATCGCGTATTGAAACACGTGTATATGATATGGCCGATCCCACATCTGAGGCCGCGCGTTACGTAACAGGGGGGATTGAAAAAAACGAATTTGCTTTTCATTACGGCAATAAAATAGCCCTTACACCAGGCAAGCGTTACTTTTTGATCACCAAGTATGAAAGTGACTACTTTTACACTCCTCCTAAACTGGTATTAAAACCCTATGCAGACTTCTTTACCCAGGTCACCATCGAAAATATGGTGATGATGTTGTGCTTTGGAGTAGGCATTGCGCTGGGTTTGTATAACTTATTAATATATTTTGGCGCACGGGATGTAACCCACCTTTATTACGCCTTATTTACAGCATGCTGGGTATTTGCCTGGAGCCAGTTTTTCCATATTCCAGATCAACTATTTGGTTTTTATAATGCCCATTTTCATTGGCTAGGGTTTGTTTTAATACCATTAACTAACATATTATTTTTCAATAATTTGCTTAAGCTAAAAGACAGTTTTCCACAATTAGCCAAAGCATCAATTATATTAGCTGTGGTGGCAACCGCAGGTTTGCCTTTCGCTGCTATGTGGCCAGGTTTTGGGTTTATTTGGGCAACAATAGTAACGGGGTGCACCTTATGCTTAGGCATGTACATAGGGGGTCGCAGTTGGATGAGTGGTTTTAAACCCGCGCGATACTTTGTCTTTGCTTACCTAGCGATGGCAATTCCTAATATGGTGGGAAATTTAACTAATTTAGGTGTACTGACGCCGATTGCAATCGATTTGTACCTATTAGGTTTGATTGGCACCGCCTTAGATGCGATGTTACTCGCGTTTGCAGTGGCAAATAAATTTAGTATTTTACATGATGAGAATGTTGAGCTTACTAAAAACCTCGAGCAAAAAGTGCAATTGCGTACGCAGGAGTTACAACAATTGGCGTCAGAACTCACTGATGCCAGTGAAGCTAAGAGCCGTTTTTTAGCAAATATGAGTCATGAAATACGTACGCCAATGACCTCTATTATAGGCTACGCAGATGGTATTATTTTAGGCGATATTAAGCCTCACGAACGAAATCATGGTATTCGGGTTATTTTACAAAACAGCCGCCATGTTTTAGGACTCATAAACGACATACTTGATATGTCAAAAATTGAGGCCAATCGCCTTGAAATTGATTTAGTCGAGACTGACTTATTTGCAACCATTGCGCATATAGAATCGCTATTAGGCAAACAAATTCGTGATAAAGGTCTTAAATTTAAAGTTGATTACCAATTCCCACTGCCTGATTGGATTATTTCTGATCCAACCCGATTACGACAAATATTGTTAAACTTAACAGCTAATGCATTAAAATTTACCACGGTAGGGCATATTCAATTAGTGGTGAGTTGCACTAAAGAGCAGCTTATCATTAAAGTTAAAGACACCGGCATTGGGATGACAGAGGCTGAGCAACAAGACTTGTTCACGCCGTTTTATCAGGCTGACTCATCGATCTCACGTAAATATGGCGGTACAGGACTCGGTTTAAATATTTCAAAAAGTTTAGCCGAAAAGTTAGATGGTAATATCACCGCTCATTCCCATGTTGGCAGTGGCAGTGAGTTTAGCCTCAATATCGCGCTATATATGCCTGAACGAGTGCGTTGGATCAATAGTTTTGATGAGATCTCTATAAGCAAAGAAAAAGAGCTGCCAAGTCAAGATCAGCGAAATCTCGTGGGTGAAGTGCTGGTAGCGGAAGATCATCCTGAAAACCGTGAACTGATCAAACGTATTTTAGAGCGAATGGGGTTAACGGTTACTGCGGTAGAAAATGGCAAAGATGCAGTGCAAGCTACGCTAGATCATCAATTTGATTTGATTTTATTAGATATTCAAATGCCAGTAATGGATGGTGAACAAGCGATTCATATTATGCAGGCAACAGGATTAACGACACCCATTGTTGCCCTTACAGCAAATACTATGAAGCATGAAGTTGATCGCTATCTAAAACAAGGGTTTATTGATCATATAGGCAAACCAATTGACCGCAGTGAATTTAGTCATAAAATTGCTAGTTATTTAGATATCGAAATGCTTGAAGATGTAAAATTGCCAGAGCATGAATTTGAGGTGCTTAAACAGGTGTACATAGAAGGGCTTAAAAAGCAGCGAGAAACAATAACCAAGCAATATACAGATGGCGATATGACAGGGTTTGCACAAAGTGTTCATATGCTAAAAGGAACTGCTGGAATGTTTGAGTGCGAAACATTGTACCAACATGCAATCAAGTTAGACAAAGCCCTTAAAGCCGATAGCGTGATGTTAGATAGCCATTTAGTTTATCAAGTGTTTGATGAAATTGATGATATTTTATGTCACTCACCTCAGTAAAATAAGCTGCTCACGGGTAATGTCCGGAAAATCAGTACGCTGTGTATAACGGGCATATAAGGTTGAAAAAATGGCGCTGCGTGAAAGCTGATCAAATGTTGTGATCAGTTTTTTTGCTGTTGTTTTTGAGCTATAACAACACTCGCGATAGCGTTTTATTAATTGTGTCAAGCTTTGTCCTTGTTGCTGTAAAGCCAGCTCTGCTTCAATAAAAAATGCGCTACCACTCCAATAAACTCTTTGTTGTGCACCTTGTTGCCACATATCGTCGGCAAGTTCACTTAATGGCTGTTGCTTTGTTCGAGTTTGCTGACGTCCGCGTTCAAGCCCTGCAGATAGTCGTTGTATAAATTGCTTCCTAGTGATCACTTTACTATCACGCATTATTATATTTTGCATATAGGTTGCAAATCCTTCACTTAACCAGAAGCCCGAATAGGGTAGTAACGGTAAGTAAAGGTGTGCCATTTCATGGTAGAGGGTCCAGTCATCGCGTAATTGTGTAAAACTGGCAAAGCGATCAAAATGTAACTCTATGCCATCTGGATCACCACGGCGCACACTTCCCCAAGGCACGGGTTCAAATGCAATATACCGAGGGTGTAAATAAATGGGTAAATTAGAGTATGGCAGTGGGCCTAAAGTTGCCTGAGTTTGCTCAAGACTAAAATTCAGCCATTGCAGTATTATCTGCTGCTTGCTTTTTGACAGCTCGGTTAATCCTTGAGGATCAAGCTGGGCTGCGAAAACAGATGTACTCGCTAAACAAGTAACGAATAAAATTCGATTAAACAGTTTCATATCTGGTACTTAATGGTTTTTAATTGCTCACAAAAGACCGAGTAAAGGATAAAATCCGTTCACTATTTTATTGTTGAATGATAAGTATAGATGCTAAAACCACGACACTCACTGCCAACCATGGTTTAATGTTTATATGATATTTTATAATAAAAATATGGCAGGTTATGGGTTATCAACACATTGAAATCCCACCTCAGGGTGAACAAATTAGCATTGATAATAAAGGCGTGTGGCATATTCCGTCGCAGCCGATCATTGCTTATATTGATGGTGATGGAGTAGGGCAGGATATCTCCCCTTGTATGCGTGACATTGTGAACCATGCTGTGCAGTTATGTTATCAAGGAGTGCGAAAAATTCACTGGATGGAAGTCTTTAACGGTGAAAAAGCTGCGCAGCTATATGATGGGGATTGGTTTCCGCAAGAGACGATTCATGCGGTTCGGCAATTTAAAATAGCGATTAAAGGGCCTTTAACCACGCCGATTGGCGGAGGTTTTCGTTCACTCAATGTTGCTCTTCGTCATGAAATGGATTTATTTGTAAATATGCGGCCGATTAAAGGCTATTGCGCATTACCGTCACCGTTAAAAAAACCTGAAAATACCAATATTGTTGTGATCCGCGATAGCTCTGAAGATGTGTACTCTGGAATTGAATGGCAAGCTGGCAGTGTCGAAGCCGAAAAAATGCTGGATTTTTTATGCCAAGAAATGGGCGTAACCCGTCTGCGCTTTGATCAACAATGTGGTATTGGCATTAAAAATATTTCTAAAGAAGGGTCAGAGCGGCTAGTGCGCTATGCAATAGCGTATGCGCTTGAACAAAATAGTGACTCGGTAACGGTTGTGCATAAAGGCAATGTACTTAAATTTACTGATGGTGCGTTTAAGCGTTGGGGGTTTGCCGTAGCGCAAACTGAGTTCTCAGCAATACCACACAGTAATGGCCGTTGGCTAGAAATACCGCGTGAGGGCTTGGCACCGTTAGTTATTAAAGAAGTGATTGCAGATAACATGCTCCAGCAAGCGTTAATGAATCCTGAGCAATTTGATGTAGTGGTAACAACCAACCAAAATGGCGATTATCTAGCAGATATGTTGACTGCACAAGTGGGTGGTATTGGTATTATGCCCGCAGCAAATTTAAATAATGAAGTGGCTTTTTTTGAACCAACTCATGGTACGTTTGAGCGTATTGCTGGACAAAATAGTGCAAATCCTACCAGTAGTATTTTAAGTGCGGTGATGATGCTACAGTTTATGAATTGGCACGAAGCGGCCAACAGTATAGAGCTGGCTTTGCAACAGACATTTATAGCCGGTGAAGTGACCTTTGATTTACAGGCAGAGCAGCAAAACTCGACCATCCTCAGTTGCAGTGATTTTACACAAAGGATAATCGAGCGTTTAAAAGTTTCATGAACTACGCTGCATTGGCGTTGTAGAGCTTTGCACGATACATGCAAGGGCGATTAGTCAGTGTTGCAGCACGTTGATAAATTGCTTTTGCATTGTGTTCATCGCTTGGTGTACCGCTTAATGTATCCATTAAAGCAACAACAATAATAGCTGGCACCTGACAGCAATATTCATCTAATACCGCAGTTGTTGTTTGTGCATCAACATGACAATGCGGGTGATTATGCTCAACTTGATACGCATGCAATAACGTTTGTACATCTAAACTGTCATTGTCAAAATGTTTGTTTTTACGACATTGACAGCCAAATTCATCAACCAGAGTCGCCAATGCTTGGTAAACATCATTACACTCAAGGGTGGTTTGCTTACAAAGTTGTTGTTCGATGAACGCATGTAAATGGCCGTCGATAAATAATCCGTCTTGTTGGGTGAAGCTTGCTGTAGTTTGCATCATAATGTTGTCTCTCAGTGTTAGTGGTTAACTCATTTGGTATGACTTCACTGTAGCCCTAAGCACACTATTTATGAAATTGTTGTTTTCAATAACTGATATTGATTTAATCAATAATAACGAGAGAGCTCCATTTTAATTAGAGCTTTCTAGCGATCAGCAATCGTATTAGCGAACGCTTGCAGTTCGCGGCGTAACCATTGGTGTGGGCTGGCATGATGCAGTAATGGGCTCCACAGCATTTTTACTTCAATTGGGACAATTTGAAACGGCACAGGACTAATCACTAACTCGGTATGTTTAGTTAGCAGCATTGCTTGTCGTCTTGGTAGTGTGGCGATCAGTTGTGGCGATTGGCATAGTAAACTTGCCACCATGTAATGACGAGTAAACACCCGAATATGACGGGTTTGTTCAAGCTGCCAAAGAGCTTCGTCTACCCATCCCAGCTTTTGGCTACCTGATTTATTCGTGACGGCAGCTTCAGCCCCCCAGCCTGCACGATTTACCCAAATATGCTCTGACGCTAAGTATTGCTCTAGATCAGGCTGTTTTAAGTATGGGTTAGCTGGATGCATTAAACAGCAATAGTTATCTCGCCAGACACTGGCCTGATGAAAAGACCGTGGTAGGCCGTTGAAGCGATTGATGGCTAAGTCAATGCTGCCCTTTTCCATATCTTGCAGGCTAACATCGCTGGGGCTAAGCACATCAAAATTAAGTCCTGGATGTTTATTGAGTTGCTGGGTAATAAAAGGCGCGACTAGCGTTGATTCTAAATAATCATTCGCCATAATTCTAAAGGTGAGTTCGCCAGTGGTTGGATCAAACATATCACTGGGTTGGGTTATTGCCTCAGCCATTTTTAACAGCGCTTCTATTTCAGGTTTTAAACTCAGCGCTTTTGCAGTAGGAGTCATAGAGCCTGCGGCACGAACTAGGAGCGGATCGTCAAATAAATCACGTAAACGTTTTAGTGCATTACTCATTGCAGGTTGGGTTAATGCTAATTTATTTGCCGCTTTCGAGACATTTCGCTCATCTATCAGTACATTTAAGTACACAAGCAAGTTGAGATCGACATTTCTTATATTCATTTGATCAATCTTATTCATTCGCTGTATTAATTATCTAAATTAAAGCGTGCTTGCTAAGGTGTGTAAACCACTAAATAGACATAGTCATCATAAGTGATAGAAATATGCTAGAGCTAAAAACAGCAAATACGTTATCGACTCAAACTAGCAACGCAATTGAGCAAGTCATTGCGACCAAATTAGCGCGTGCCGTATTCGCAGGCTTTGAAGCGATGTTTGCTGAGTTTTTAAATATTACCTTAGGTGCACAAAGTCGTTTTGAGCAACGGCAATGGCAAAATGTACAATCGGCAATGCGTGAGCGTTTACAAGTATATGAAAGGCAAGTTAAAAATGTTAGTGAAGCGGTGCGAGTCATTGCATTTAAAGAGCTCAACGATCCGCGACTGTGGCAGCAGGCAAAGCATATTTATGGCCAAATGGTGCAAGATCATGAAAACCAACCGATTGCGCATACATTTTTTAATTCAACTTTTGGCTCGATTTGGGATGATAAAAAAATTCGCACCGTGCACTTATTTGTTTTAAAAGCCAAATACCGCGCTAAATCTCGGCCATTTGATAATTTAGTAAGTCGTATTTCATTGCAAAATGGCTTTAGCCAGGCGGTGGAGCAACTTATTTATCGACAAGCTTTTCGGGTTGGATTTACAGATTTAGCTCATGATGTTGATATTTTGCAGCGTACTTTGGCGTTAGGTGCGCAGCAGCAATGTCGTCAAGTGTATGAGCTGATGAATTTAAACGATGGCTATATTGAATACGCTAATTCACTGTTTTTTAGAAATAAAGCCTGCTACTTAATAGGTCGTTGTATCGCTAAAAATGGCGATAACATGCCCTTTGCTGTCGCTATTTTACATACCCAAAGCGGTTTAAAGCTTGATGCGGTGATGATGGGTGCAGATCAACTGAGTTTATTATTCGGCTTTGCTCGCACCTACTTTATGGTTGATACCGACCAACCCGCGCGCTACGTAGATTACTTATCAGTGCTAATGCCACATAAGCAACGATTTGAATTATTCAATGCCATTGGCTTTATTAAACATGCCAAAACAGAGTTTTATCGCTATAAGGTCGACACCACCAACAATAGTCCAATAGATGATAAGTACATTATTGCCCCCGGCACGCCAGGCATGGTAATGCTAGTATTTACCACTGCTGGCTCAGATTATGTTTATAAGGTAATAAAAGATAAATTTAGCGCGCCTAAAACATCAACCAAAGCACAGGTGATGGCAAAATACGACTTTGTAAAACAAGCGGATAGAGTCGGCCGTTTAGTCGACACTCATGAATTTCGCTATTTAGCATTTGATTTAAATCGTTTTAGCGATGAATTGCTTACCCATATGCGAGCGAGTATCGGCTCAAGTATGGCTATTGCAAATAAAGCCTTAGTGCTTAAGCATGTATACGTTGAGCGCAAAATGACACCACTTAATTTATACATCAATCAATGTGACGATAAACAACTGAATAATGTAATGCTTGATTACGGCAAGGCGATTAAAGAGTTAGCCGGGGCTAATATTTTCCCCGGTGATATGTTGATGAAAAACTTTGGTGTGACCCGTTGGGGGCGCGTGGTATTTTATGATTATGATGAAATTTGCCCATTAACGGATTGTAACTTTAGAGACTTACCGAGCAGTGAAAATAGTTTTGATGAACTAAGCAGCGAAAGCTACTTTGATGTTGCCGAAAATGATGTATTCCCGAGTCAGTTTAAAGTGTTTTTTAGTGCTGATCAGCAAGCATTTAGTCATTTTTGCCAGCAACATCAAGACTTATTTAGTCCTGATTTTTGGCTGCAGTGCCAAGCTGATATCAATGCTGGGCAATTGGCTGATGTGTATCCATACAAACAAAGTTGGCGATTTTAGCCGGGGGTTATTACCCATAAGTCTGATTAATTTTGGGCGTGTAAAAAGGTAAAGTTTCATAAAACAAAAACCAAGGAAAATCATGAAATCTCTATTATTAGCAAGTTTACTCATCACCTCACCGCTGGTTTTAGCTAACCCGCTATTAGGTAGTTGGGAGTTTGTGGAAGGGAAATATGCAGTTGAACAAGGTTATGTGACTGCCAAAGCACCAGAGTTGACCTCAGTTAAACTAATAACCGCCACTCATTTTAATTACATCACCCAAAAAAATGGCCAGTTTCATTATGCAGGTGGCGGGCAGTACACCTTAAAAAACCAACAATTTGTAGAGACTTTTGTTTACGGTAACATTGAATCGTTGCTTGGCAAAACCATGGCTTTTGATTACAAAATTGAAGGAGATTTGTGGCATCATTCTTTAACAGAAAATGGTAAGTTAGTTGAAGCCGAAGTGTGGCGTAAAATCGATTAACTCATCAATTCAGGAGCTGCAATGCAATTTATTTCTCATCAAGATCAGCATTTAACATTAAGCGACACCGCTAAACCGCAATTAAAAACTAATGAAGTGTTAATTAAAGTTGCTGCTATCGGCGTGAACCGCGCTGATTGTATGCAACGTCAAGGTAAGTATCCAGCGCCACAGGGCGACAGCCCCATTCTAGGGCTTGAATGCGCAGGCACTGTGATTGAGCTTGGCACCGAGGTTGATCAAAGCTGGCTTAATAAAGCGGTATTTACTTTGTGTGCAGGCGGTGCATATAGCGAATATGTGGCGGTCGATGCCGCACAATTAATGGCTTTACCAAGTGATTTAACTATGGCGCAAGGTGCAGCGATCAGCGAAGTATATTTAACCGCGTTTGGTGCGTTATTTCAACTTGGTAAGTTACAAGCAGGGCAAACAGCACTGATCCATGCAGGCGCAAGTGGCGTGGGTGGGGCAGCTATACAAATGGCTAAACGTATTGGGGCAACGGTTGTTATTACCGCAGGTAGCGATGAAAAGTGCGAACATGCCAAAGCGCTTGGTGCCGATCATGTAATCAACTACAAAACCGACGATTTTGTTGCTTACATGCAAAACCATGGTTTAACGGCGAACGTGATTGTTGATCCGGTATCTGGGCGCTATTTAAGTAAAAATGCAGCAATCGCTGCAATGGATTGCCAAATAATTATGCTGGCATTTTTAGATGGTCGCTTCGCAGAAGTAGATTTTGCACTCTTGTTACAAAAGCGTATTTCGTTTCATGGCTCAACACTGCGCAATCGCAGTCAAGCGTTTAAACGCCAACTACGCGATGAGTTTGTAGCAAAATTTTATGACGATATAGCAAATCAACAGTTTGATTTTAATATTTATAAAACGTTGCCTTGGCAAGACGCTGGTGAGGCACACGCGATTCTTGAACGAAACGAAAATGCCGGAAAAGTTGTATTATTAGTTCAGTAGTTTAAAAACCAATATTTGCCCATATAACTATGGGCAACTATAAAGCGATTTAAGGCAAAAACATGAACCCAATTATAGCAACATTAAAAGAGCACAATGTTAGCGATGAAAAAGTACACGAACTTTTTCAAGCATTTACTCAAAACCCAATGATGGCAATGGCACTTGTGCAGCAACTCGGTATTCCACCAGAGAAGTTACAAGCACTAATGGGCTTGGTAATGACTCAGCCTCATTTAATCAAAGAAGCCGCTGATTCACTTGGTATTGGTGAAGGTGAGCTTGAAAAAGCTAAGCAGCAGTTGAAAAACCAATAACGAGCTATCAATGAGAGTACATTTAGTTACTCTCATTTGTTAAGCATGCAATTATTAAGCAATGTCTATCGTGTAAGCGGCCAATAAGTTTTGCATTTTTTGTTGTTCATGTGCGGCAAACTCGATGCCCACACTTAAACGATCTCCCTGCATTTGATTGTTGCGCACATGCGCACTGATCACCACGGCACTGTTGTCGATAGGCGATAGAACATGCACAAACACGGGGCGTTTTTTAAGCGCTAAAAACCCTGAATTAACATGCACAGTAAAGCGACAACCAGTCGGTGAAATATCGATGATCAAACCTTGCAATAGATTTTCACTGTCATAAGTATGCGATTTATTAATGCTAATCTTTGCTGGTATATGGGTTTGTAAACGGCTGACTTCACGCAGTTGCCTACTCTCAATATTCTTAGGGTAAGCAAGGTAAAGTAATTTTTCTGGTCGAAAAGAAATAGCTAATATAGTGGTCGAAAAAGCGACGCACTCCCCACGTTCACCTTCGACTATATAGCGTACAATTGCGCCATTGCCTTCTTTTAACACATCAGCATATTGGCTTTTTTTTGCTTGGACAGGGTACTTTAAAATTAAATACTTACCAGCTTCATAGCCAACTAAAGAGAGTTTAAATCTGACACTTAATGGGTTGGTGAACTGAATGTCGATTAATTTACCTGGCAGTAAGTCTAAGCAAAACTTAGCTTTGCTAGCTTGCGCTGGTCTGTCTTGTGTAATTTCCATATATACGTAGTTATTATTATTTGTTTCCAAATAGTATCCATCAAAAGAACTAAAAAATCACTACGAAAAACGACTGGTATTAGTTTATAAGCCTTAATTAATAAAAGTAATACACGCCTTGTTACAAAGTTGATTGAACTGATAAATATCTGCTTTGTCTATTAAATAACATACTAACTTATGGAACAAAACTGTGAAATACCTTTATAAAATATGGAAAAATAACCGCTCGTTAATCGTATTTATCTCGCTGATGTGTGTTTTTAGAAGTGCAGTGGCTGACTGGTACGAAGTACCCACAGGTTCAATGCAGCCAACCATTGTTGAGGGCGACCGTATATTGACAGATAAAATGGCGTATGACCTACGAGTGCCTTTTACTAAAATTTCGCTGGTTAAACTAGCCGAGCCACAGGCCGGTGATATTATTGTATTTGATTCTGTTGCGGCACAAAATCGCCTAATAAAAAGAGTAATAGGTGTACCGGGCGACACTGTTGCTTTAGTTAATAATCAACTTGTTATTAATGGTGAAAAGCTTAATTACGAAACTGTAGCTGAAACCGCCATAAACCGAGTGGAAATAGAGAATTTGCATGGCATAAAACATACCGTAAAACTCGCTAAGCAGCGCTCTTATATGCAAAATTTTGATCCTCTTATCATCCCTACAGATATGTATTTAGCAATGGGGGATAACCGTGATAACAGTGCTGATTCACGAGTAATAGGCTTAGTACCAAGAGCTGAATTGCTCGGAAGGGCAAAGCGGGTGATAGTTTCACTGGATTACGATGACTATTATTTACCACGTAAAAACAGGCTTCTAAAAGAATTACAGTAATAGTAAGCGCTGTTATAGTCTGGTAAAGGATAGCACTGATAAAAGATAGTAGTGCAAAAAATAACAGCGCTAAAACTTAAAATAGCTTAGCGATTAAATTTAGCGTTGTTGACTCTCACCTAACAATAAACTGTATATAAAAATAGTGTTTATGATTTTGTCAGATATTACTGATCTCTAGCATTTTTGTATATTGCTGCATTTGTAAAAAATGAGGTGAAGTTAACTAGTTGTTTACAGGTATCTGTTTGATAGCTAAGATAAATGCATTATAATATATGGATATTTTTCTGTTTGTAAAAAGATAAATGTCGTAGATAAAATTGTTATACCTTCAAGGAAGCTCAGTGAAACTTTTAGTTTTGTTATTTTTATTTACTTCAATATCAACTTTTTCTTGTGATAAAAAAAGCGAAATAAAGAAAGTAGCGGCGTTTATAACTCAAGATAATTTCGCTGATTTATCAGAAATAACGGTTTATTACCCTGTTAATTATGGTGTTGCTGAGGCTGTAAGAGCTGTAATCTCTCTAGGTGAAATTGATAGGGTAACCTTGTATGTTCCTACAATTATTTCTGAACCACATGCTTTTGAAAGCAATCATGAGCTAGCTGATTATAAAGTATCAACCTTTACAATTAAGACTGATACGATAAATGAGGCTTATATTACTGTGAATTACCGAGCTCCGAAGAAAAATGATGGCTTAATCACTTTTTGTATGGGACCTTTTCGAGTCTATAAAATAAGTGAATTACCGATAAAGAAGGTATAATAAACGCATCAGAAATGACTTCAAACGCTTGGCTGGCGCTCATTCTTCGCTAATTATAGCCAAGCATTTTCCGCAATTTATGCGCGTGTTAACTTAACTAAACATGGTGCCCATATTGAGAGTTTCTGAAAGGCTGAAATATGCAGTCATCTTATCTTTCGCCAGTTGGCCACTATTCATTTGGCTGGGCACAGATCTCGTCGGTAGCTTTTGCGCACTTTCAGGGTTTATAGTTGGCTATTACTTTGCTCCAATAACTCACAGACAAACCAAAAAGTACCAAGTACAGCTTTTAGGTTTGGGCATGGGCTTTCTAGCTCTGTATTTATCGAGCTTTTTAAGAAGTATATTTGAGTTAATTTCAGGTGAGCCTTTTAAAGGTGTAGGTTACTACTTAATATCAGCACTAACAGGGCCTTATTTTGGTCTAATGTTTTTCGGTATGCCACTTATAATTTTTTCTTTTACCAATTATATGATTTGGCTATGGTCATCCAAACTTTAAGTTAACCGGGTAGCCGCAGGTCGCTAACTTCAGCACCTACAATTTTATGTGCTGGAAAAACAATTTGTTGTGGCAATTAAAAAAGCCGTTGTTTAAAACAACGGCTTTTTAGTGTTAACTAGTTAAAGTCGAATTACATTACACGCATACCTGGCTCTGAGCCGTCGTCTGGGTTTAAAATATAGATTTCTTTACCGCCAGGGCCTGCTGCTAGTACCATGCCTTCTGACATGCCAAAGCGCATCTTACGTGGCTTCAGGTTGGCAACCATAACCGTTAGTTTGCCTTCAATATCTTCTGGCGCATAAGCTGATTTAATACCAGCAAATACTTGGCGTGTTTCGCCGCCTAAGTCGAGCGTTAGTTTAAGTAGCTTATCAGCGCCTTCAACGTGCTCTGCTTTGGCTATTTTAGCTACACGTAAATCTACTTTGGCAAAATCGTCAAATTCGATTTCAGCTGCAATAGGCTCTTTTGCCAAAGGGCTGTTTGGATCGATTTTGTCTTTTGCAGCGAGTAAGCTTTCTTTTGATTCTTCGACCATTTTATTTACTTTATCCATTTCTACACGTTGCATTAACGGTTTAAATTTATTGATCGGGTGGCTAACAAGCGCAGTTTGCGCGCCTTGCCAAGATAGATCATCATTTAAGAAGTCTTCTACGTTTGCCGCCATACCCGGTAATACTGGTTTTAAGTAAGTCATTAGCACGCGGAATAAGTTAAGCCCAAGCGAACACACTTGGTGAGCTTGTTCTTGTTTCGTTTCGTCTTTGATTAATACCCATGGTGCTGAGGTATCAATAAATTGGTTTGCTTTATCAGCAAGCGCCATTATTTCACGAATAGCACGGCTATAATCACGGTTTTCATAGTGCTGAGCAACGGTATCGGTAGCTGCTTGGAATTCAGCTAATAATTGCGGCTCCATGACAGTGTCACTTAATTTACCGTCAAACTTTTTAGTAATAAAACCGGCGCAACGGCTGGCAATGTTAACCACTTTACCAACTAAGTCTGAATTTACACGTAGTGCAAAGTCTTCTAAGTTTAAGTCAAGATCGGTGATGCCGCTGTTAAGTTTAGCAGCGTAGTAATAACGTAAAAACTCAGGGTCGAGGTTGTCTAAATATGTACGCGCTTTAATAAACGTGCCTTTCGATTTAGACATTTTAGCGCCATTAACCGTTACAAAACCATGCGCGAATACATTGGTTGGCTTTCTGAATTTTGCGCCTTCAAGCATTGCTGGCCAAAATAAGCTGTGAAAGTAGATAATATCTTTACCGATAAAGTGGTAAAGCTCAGCGTCAGAGCCTTCTTGCCAAAATGCATCAAAGTCGATGCCTTGTTTGTCGCATAAGTTTTTAAAGCTGGCCATGTAACCAATTGGCGCATCAAGCCAGACATAAAAATATTTACCAGGCGCACCAGGGATTTCAAAGCCAAAGTAGGGCGCATCGCGGCTGATATCCCACTGTTGCAGGCCATCGGCAAACCATTCGTCTAGTTTGTTAGCCATTTCTTGCTGAATAGTGCCGGAGTGAAGCCACTCTTTTAACATGCCTTCAAATGCTGGCAGGTCAAAAAAGTAATGCTCAGAGTCTTTAAGTACTGGCTCAGCACCTGACATCACAGAGCGCGGGTTGATAAGCTCTGTTGGGCTATATGTTGCGCCACATGCGTCACAGCTGTCGCCATTTTGGTCTTCAGACTTACAAGTTGGGCACGTACCAGTTACAAAGCGATCGGGTAAGAAAATGCCTTTTTCAGGGTCAAATAACTGTGAAATAGTATGCTTTTTGATATGACCGGCATCGTTTAAGCGATTATAAATAAGCTCGCTGAATTCTTTGTTTTCTTGGCTGTGGGTGCTGTGGTAGTTATCAAATTTAATATTGAAGTCTGCAAAGTCACGTTGACGTTCAATGCTGACATTTTTTACCATTTCTTCCGGCGTGATCCCTTGCTTTTGTGCATTGAGCATAATTGGCGTGCCATGGGCATCGTCGGCGCAAACATAATAAGCTTCGTGGCCTTGTAGTTTTTGAAAACGTGACCAGATATCAGTCTGAATATATTCCAATAAATGGCCTAAATGTGTTGGGCCGTTGGCATAAGGTAATGCACTGGTAATGAGGATCTTTCGCTGTGCCATAATCATTCCGAATTGACGGTTCCTGTTAAGGAACGGATGAAAATCATAATATTATCAGCAAACCTAAAGGAAACACCTTCGTGGTTGGCCGATTTTCATTAATTGACTGGTGTTAATGCCCTGAATGTTACATAATTCCGAGGCAATTTTCATCAAAGAAACACTATTTTATTGTTATGTTTGGATTGTCGAAACTATTCTCCTCTAAATCGGTGCAAAAACAACCGATTCTTACTGCCTTAGCAGGGTATCGCAGTGCCGCTTTTGCTGTCGGCATTGATGAAAAATTCATTAAAAGCATTGAATCAAAAAATGATAAATCAATATTGCTTCATTTAACGCTGCCATTTGCTGCGTTATCTGAAATGCCAAAGGTAGCAGCGTTTGTAAGCCAACAACTTAATCAAGCAGTGACAATTAACGCAAGCATTGAGCTGACTGAAGCATGTAAGTTCAAAGCGATAAAACATATTGTGTTGATTGCATCAGGCAAAGGTGGTGTGGGTAAATCAACCACCGCGGTAAATTTAGCGGGCGCACTCAAAGCTGAAGGCGCGAAAGTGGGGATTTTAGATGCGGATATTTATGGCCCGTCTATTCCAATGTTGCTAGGCCTTGAAGGAGCAACACCCACGGCTAAAAATGACAAGCAATTGCTACCATTTGACGCTAATGGCATCAAAGCACAATCAATTGGCTTTTTAGTGCCTAGTGATGATGCCACAGTTTGGCGCGGACCGATGGCGTCGGGCGCATTAACGCAACTGTTAAATGAAACTGCATGGGGTGAGCTTGATTACCTGATTGTAGATATGCCACCAGGAACTGGGGATATTCAACTTACTATGAGTCAGAAAGTACCTGCCAGTGGCACGGTGATTGTGACGACTCCGCAAGATTTAGCACTTGCTGATGCGCAAAAAGGCATTGCCATGTTTAATAAAGTGAATGTGCCAGTATTGGGCTTGATTGAAAATATGAGTCATTTTTTGTGCTCACACTGCGGCGAACCAAACCATGTATTTGGAAAGGATGGCGCAATAAAATTAGCTCAGCGTCATGGTGTGCCAGTGTTGTCGCAAATTCCTTTGGCGATTGATATTCGCGAATACTCAGAGCAAGGCAAATTAATCGCCATGGATAATCAGGCTGCGGTGAGTGAAACTTATGCTGACGCTGCGCGGCTGATTGCCAGTATGCTTTACTATCAACAACCCCATCATAATTCAGTCGAAATTGTGATTACGGATGATTAACTAATGAGATTATCAGATACCCATATTAAAGAATATATTGCCCAACAGCGTATTATTATTGAGCCAAGTCCGACCGATGAAATGATTTCTGGGGTAACGGCAGATTTACGTTTAGGTAATAAGTTTCGTGTATTTCAAGATCATACAGCAGCTTATGTTGATTTAAGTGGTCCAAAAGATCAGCTTAATAAAGCAATGGAATCAATAATGAGCGATGAAATAGTGTTAAAAGAGGGCGATGCATTCTTTTTACACCCAGGTGAATTAGCCCTTGCGATGACCTATGAAAAAGTCACGTTGCCGGCAGATATCGTTGGCTGGCTTGACGGCCGTTCATCTTTGGCACGTCTAGGTTTAATGGTGCATGTGACGGCCCATCGGATTGATCCCGGTTGGTCTGGTAATATCGTGTTAGAGTTTTATAACTCCGGTAAATTGCCGTTGGCATTACGACCAATGATGAAAATCGGCGCTATGAGCTTTGAGACCATGTCAGGTCCTGCTGAAAATCCGTACAATACACGCAAAGATGCCAAATATAAAGATCAAACCAGCGCAGTTGCAAGTCGTATTAGTGATGATAGTAACTAATTAAAATATATTTTTAAAATAAAGGCTTATCACTTGATAGGCCTTTTTTATTGCTTGGAAATACACTCACTCGATTTTACTACCATAAAAACTGCTTAAGCATTTTATTGATATATTATCCACGGTTCAGGTTATTTACTGGCTATTTCATTTAATACCTCCATACTTTAATTATCTTTTTATAATTTACTATTTATTCAATGCACATGGAGTGACAGTGGATCAGGCAAGCATATTAGCGCGAGCATATTGTATAAAGATTTTTTTAATACTGTTAAGCATTACTGCTACAGCGTCTGTGATGGCTGATGAAGTGTCTGCCAGTGGCTGGTTAGTGCCAGCAAATACGCCCTTTCAAACTACCAAACCCTTACTAGAACAAGTTGTCACTACCGATTCAAAAACAGATTTATCACATGTTCGTATCAAGGCAGAGCAAGGTTATTGGTTTATTGTTGATTTAAATAAACGGTCGCAATCAAAAGTTGAGGTGATTTATGCAGACAATTCCCATTTAGCGCAGCTTAATTTTTATATTCTTGATGAGAGTTTCAACCCGTTAGTTGAAGTAAAAAATGATGCATACCGTTATGTTGATAAAGTACTGCCACACGCACTGTTACCTAAAGATGAGGCTCGTTGGGCTGTAATTTACGCTCGCCATAGTGAAGATGACAGGCTGAGCATTGGCCTTGCAACTGGTAATGAATTTGCCAATTTGATAAACAAGAAACTGCGAAATTTCTTTTTAATTACCGGGCTATTACTGCTGTGTCTTGCCGTTGTTGGCACTGTATACGGTTTATCTCATCAAGCAAAATCGCTTTATTTACTTGCTTACCTAGTGTGTGTATTAAGTGAGTTTTTAATAGCAAAAGGGGTGTTGAATTACTTTAATATTGAATTTGCGTCTTTATGGTACACAAAGTTACAGTTTTCATTTCAAGTTATAGCCTTAGGGGTGGTCAACTTTTACTTTATTCATTATTTACAGTCGCAAAATCATTTAAACGCTCGACAAGATAAGTTAACAGTTTATATAAGCTTATTTTGTGTTGCAGCACTATTTAGCTGTTTTATGAAGCAATCAGTGCAGTTTGCTGTAGTGACCGTGTGTTTGGGTTCTATGTTGGTGGTGATGAGTTATTTATTTTTTTATTGGCTTAGTAATACCAAAAAAGCGATGCAATTTAAGTTTGTACTGGTTTGGTTTGCAGTGGCTTTACAAACTTTATGTTGGCAAGCAACGCTGGTGGCTGGTGCACAGATACAGCAACTTAATGATATGTTACTGGTGCTAAATGTAATTACTTTTGTGATGGTGTTACTCATTCACGAGCGTAAGTGTGTTATGCAATATAGCTACAGCCTCACTCACGACGATGATACAAAACTACCTAATAAACAGTTACTAATAGAGCGTCTTGATAGTCAGGTGAAATTATCAACAGAGCATTCTTTACTGTTATTTAGGCCTGCTGTACTGATTAATGCTCGAGCAAATTTTGGCTATGAACATGTAAATGAGCAGATAAAATTAACCATGGGCAAATTAGCCCAGCAATTAGCCTCAATGAATGTACTGTGTGTTGAAGCTAACCATCAGCATAGCCGTTGTATTGCCAGGTTAGATGACAGCACCTATGGGGTTGTAATAGTCGGCAAGTTAGAATTAAGCCAAGTAGAGCAGTTTGTATGTGTGATCAATAGCGTTTTTGCTGAGGGTCTCACTCATCAACGCATTCACTTAATTGATAAAGTTGAAATCGGTGTAGCAAATTATCCCTTACATGCCAGTACCTCATTACAACTAGTCCAGCGAGGGCTGCAAGCACTGGCGGTTAAACCCCTTCATGGTGAACGCTGGCATATGTTTAATATAGAGAATGTGACGTTATCGCAACGGCGCATTGCGATTGCATCAGCTCTAAAAGAAGCCATTGAATGCGATCAGCTTAGTTTATTTTTTCAACCACAGATATATCTAAACACCGGTAAAGTGTACGGCGCGGAAGCTTTATTACGTTGGGAGCATCCACAATTGGGTAATGTTCCCCCTGATTTATTTATCCCTATTGCTGAATCATCAGGGATAATTTCAGATTTAACCGAATGGGTTATTACGCAAGCACTGCAATATCAAAAGAAAATGATTGTATTATTGCCTGAGCATATTGTATCTATCAATATTTCGGCTAAAGATTTGCTGCGTAAAGATTTACCCGTGTTATTTATAACGTTGTTGAATGAGCATCAACTCAACCCGGCTAATGTAATGTTAGAACTAACGGAATCGGCAACACTCTTTGAGGGGGTTGATATAAAAAATGCCCTGAATGATTACCGTTTAATTGGCGTTAAAATAGCAATTGATGACTTTGGCACGGGGTATTCGTCACTCGCGTATTTGAGCAAAATGGGCTTTGATGAAATAAAAATAGATAAGCAATTTGTAATGAATATTGAATACTCTAAAAATGATCAAACAATTTGTCGTGCTACCTGTGATATTGCCAAATCACTGGGTTCATACGTAGTGGCTGAAGGGATAGAAGATAGCCAAAGTATGGCTAAATTACAAAGCTATGGCTGTGAAGTTGGTCAGGGATACTTTTTTTCACGGCCATTACCGTTTGACGATTACATGCAGTGGCTTGAAGAAAATCTTGAAACCACCACCGTATTTGTCAATGATCTTGAAAAAGTAGTTGACCTAATTGGGAAAAATAATCATTGAGCGCGTTATTACAAATTTTTAAGCTATCGCGCTTAGGGTAAATTAGCGCTGAGTTATTGAGCCCAGAGACTAAAAAGTGATTAACGATCTGCTCATTACAAGCAATACAAGCTTCAAAACTACGTGCAGCTAACTCTTCAGGCATACTCATATAAAACTGCTGATGGCGTTTATCAAATTCTATACAATCTAATACATACTGATTAGCGTGTTGACCGGTTGGTTCTAGAAATACCCCTTGGTAAAACTTATTTAATGCTAAGTTTAGTGGGTGACTTTGCCCAATCGTGTGCTCCAGCCAAAGTTTAGAGGCAAAATGCTGTGGCGAATGCTGGGGAAATATGTGTTTAGTTATGTGATGATCAAACGCATGAAACCATTCATGCGCCAGCGCGCCACCGCCTGCATTTTTTGCCAGCGCAAGGGTACGAGTACGGCTATTATAATGTGCTTGGACGTGTTGTTGCCCGCCATGGCCAAAAGCAAAATTGAGTTTCCCCCTCAGACCAATGGTCTTTGGCGGCACTTGCAGTATTTGCGCTAAATCGGCTAGTGCGTCGTAAATTAAATTAGCACTAATAAAGCGTTCTTCTTTGGTGACCCATTTACCCACCACCATAGTACGAAAACCAAATGTATCGCGGATATCACTAAAGTCAACTTGGTCATCAAATCGGTAATCCGGTCCTTGGCGGTAAAACCCGCGCTTTAAGCGATTGCTGGCACTCATTTGGCTTGATAACGCGCTTTAATATGCTCAGGCATAAACTGGGTTTGTTTGCTGTTGAGCGCTTCCAGTGCCTGATATAAAGGCTCAGGGTTAATATGTTCAATCAAGGCTAAACTATGTGCAACCGCTTCTAATGTGGAGAGGCTATCTGCACGGGGAGCTTTGCGAATACGATATCGGTTTTGTGGGATCGTCGTAAAGCTGACCTTTTTAAAAGCCGCAAGGGCTGGGGTAAGTTGCATGATCTTAAATGCTTTTTTCCAGGTGCCATCGATTACAATTAGATGACTTAACCGGCTTTTAAATTGTGGTGCTGCGGTACTTTCATCATCCAGTAAGATGGCATTATCATCAGGGTAGAGTAATGCAGTTGTGGCAACGGGTAGTGTGTTTAGTTGTGCAAAATCAGCCTGCGTTTCTCCTACCATGATGTCGTATTGCGTTAGGCACAATGTGAGTAAACGGGCGGTGTTTTTAGTGATCTTTACTTCGCTAGGATGCTGCAAAATTATAACTTTGAGTTTATTTTCCAGTACCGACAAATCTTCACAAAGACACGTTTGTAGACTAAATTTACAATTAACACACAAAGAACGGGACATAAAAGAATCTTGTTTAGTAGCAATAAGTTGAAAAACCCGCTAATTATACGCTTAATGAGACAATTAGTTGGTTTTTTTTCTATAGAACGATAAAGTATAAAAATAGTATAAGTTACTGGTTTAGTGTTGCTAAATACAAAAGGATGAATAATGAATACAATAGTCATTGATGAAAGCGCATTGGAAAGTATGGAATCGTTATTAGGCGAGCAATTTAGCGATACGCTGACTTTTTGTTGTGCTGAATTTGAACGATTAGGCTCTGAAGTATTGGCTACAATACATAGTGATATCCAAGTCGCAAGTCGCCATGCTCATAGTTTAAAATCAAATGCCGCGCAGTTTGGTGCCAGCAGTCTATCTCAGGTGGCCAGAGAAATTGAACAAAGCTTAAATAATAATGATGTTTCTCAGGCGCTTGCGGCAGCTCAGCAGCTTGACAACCAAGTTGCCGGATCAGCCGCTAAGTTAACTGATTGGTTACAAAGCCGTTAGTTAGCTATACCCAGACGTGAATTTATTTCAGTTTTGAGGTATTAAATCCACTGGTATTTAGCCCCTCTACTAGGTTAATCTAGCTGTTCCACTAGTAGAGGTAAAAATGTCAGAAATTAAAAAGAGTCATAAATTACAAGGCGTTTGTTATGACATTCGTGGGCCGGTGTTAGTTCAGGCTCGCAAAATGGAAGATGAAGGCCAAAAAGTTTTAAAATTGAATATTGGTAATCCTGCGGCATTTGGGTTTGATATGCCTGAAGATATGCACCGCGATATTATTCGTAACTTGTATTCAGCCCAAGGTTATTGTGACTCCAAAGGCCTCTACTCAGCCCGTGTGGCTATTTATCAGCACTACCAACAACGTGGTTTATATAACCTAGACGTCGATAATATTTATATTGGTAATGGGGTCAGTGAATTAATTCAAATGACGACCCAAGCTTTGCTGAATAATGATGATGAGGTGTTGATCCCAGCACCTGATTATCCATTGTGGACCGCTTCAGTCAAACTTGCGGGTGGTAATCCAGTCCATTACCTATGTGATGAAGAGCAAGATTGGTTCCCTGATATTGCTGATATTCGCAGTAAAATCACGTCAAAAACTAAAGCATTAGTGCTGATCAACCCTAATAATCCGACGGGTGCAGTATACGACGACGCACTTTTACAGCAGTTAATTGATATTGCACGTGAACATAAATTATTGTTATTGAGTGATGAAATCTATGAGAAGATTTTATACGATGGGATCACGCACAGCTCCATTGGTGCACTGTGTGATGATGTGCCGATAATTACTTTTAATGGCTTAGCAAAAACCTATCGCGCAGCGGGTTTGCGTATGGGCTGGATGGTATTAAGTGGCCGTACTGCATTGATGGATGATTTACGTAAAGGTTTAGATATTTTAGCCTCTATGCGTTTATGTGCCAATGTGCCGGCACAATATGCGATCCAGCAAGCATTAGGTGGCGTACAGTCGATTGATGATTTAATAAATCCCGGTGGGCGTTTATACGAACAACGTGATATTGCATGGCGTGGTTTAAATGCGATAGAAGGTATTTCGTGTGCAAAACCAAAAGGAGCATTGTACGCATTTGCCAAAGTAGATACTGAGCGTTTTAATATCAAAAATGATGAAAAAATGATTTTAGATTTACTCAAAGCAGAAAAGATCTTACTGGTTCACGGAAGAGCATTTAACTGGCCAAATCCAGATCATTTCAGATTGGTATTTTTACCTAACAAAGATGATTTAACGACTGCTATGAGTAAGATGCAACGCTTTTTCAGCGATTACAGACAAAGCTAACGTAGTAATAAAGTTATAAATACTAAAAAGCGAGCATTAATACTGCTCGCTTTTTAGTTTAATGTAATAGCTTAATAGGCTTTATCAACGCGGACTGTATTATCTGATAAATATACTAAGCGCACGCTGTCGCCAGTTCTAAATATCATTTGATTGTCTTTGTCTTGTACCACCATAAATTGTTCACCGTTTTCAACTTTGATCATTAACTCGACTAAGTGGTATTGATTATAATGGCTGCTTTGTTGCCTGTTGTTCGCCACACTGCCACCGATGACCGAGCCTAGAATAGTCGCTGCGGTGCGACCACTGCCGCCGCCAAATTGGTTACCAATAACGCCACCAAGTAATGCACCGCCAAAGGTTTTCCAGCCACTATTTTTGTCTTGAACAAGTTCTTGCTCGGTAATATTACGTACAGATTGAACACTGCCAAATAGTACTTGCTGGACAGGAACGGCTTTATTGCGTTCGTATGCGGCAAAGCTTGGATTACTGATGAGCAGGGCTGTACACAGCCCAAGTATGAGTTTATTCATCATTTACCTCCTCAGCTGAATTACCAGCCAAAGGTTGATTTTTCGCGGGTTTTACGAATTTCTGTTTCGTCCGCCCATTCTACTAAGCCACTTTTTAAATCCATTAAGCGCATTGTGAATTTATAGTATACGTCGGCTTTATCAGCATTCGATTTTACGATGCTCGACAGGTTGCCATAGAGCATATACTGCGCGCCAACTTGTTGGCCAAATGCAATCGCTTTAGTTGGGTCTACTAGGGCATCATCATTTTGAAAGTTCAATTGTTCTCGAGCGGCTTCTACGCGGCCCATATCAACAAAACGAAATTTACCACTGCGCAATAATTGTGTTGAAATTGAATCGGTAATTGATTCAGTATCAATGTGTTCACTGGTTTTGTTTTTTATACGTTCAACAAATACGATTGGTCGAGTATTAGCTGTTAATGTGCCGACCACAGGTGATGCCAGCAGTGAATCCGTCATTTGGCTGGCGACTTTTTGTAAGTCAGTTGAACCGAAGTTAATATCAGTTGTTTCTACAGCTTGTGCGTCTCCGTAGCTGACTACGGCTTTATTGGCACAGCCACTAAGGGCAAGCGCACTCAAACCTAACAACGCAAAACCCGAGAGTGTTTTAAGCGTTGGTTTTTTAGTTGTGTTTACTGTATTCATAATGGTGTCCTTTAATCTTTAAATTCTTGTGCTTGTGTCGATACTTCGCGTACCGCTAATGAAAATGTAACCGCATCAGATGTAGGTGCAAGGCCTGGCAGTTGCACGTTAGCAAAACCAAATAAAGTCAATGATTGCCAAGGAGAATGATTGCCTTTGATCACAAAACCATCGCCGTCATACCAGGTAAATTGATACTGTAAATATTGTGATTTTTTATACTGACTCGAAAGTGTGACAACAACATCAGTTAATTGATTCGTTTGGCGAGTTTTTACATCACTAATGGCCAGCTTTTTACCTAGTGCAGGATTATCGACTTTTAGCTGTTGTTGGTATTGCGCTGAAGCTTGTTCAACACTTATACCTGATGTAGTCGGTCTACTGGTACAGGCAGCAAGTAGACAGACCGTTAATAATGGCACTAAATATTTCATGATAGCTCCTAAAGTTGCACTACATGGGAATTAAAATAGTTGTTAATAGAGGTTAGATAAATCAAGGTTAACCCTTGCTTACTAACCGTAAAGTTTATGTCTTTCTGATTGGCAAGTTTTAAAACATGGTCTCCTGCTGTTAACTGGGTGCGCGCAACACTTATTTGATTAGGTAAAGTTAACCAACTGCGGGTATCTGCTTGCTCAGAGGCTAGGTTGTATAGATTAGCGAGTATATTACCCACATCGCCGCCACTTCTAGCCAGCTCTGCCCGTACTTTTTCTTTAGCGACTAACCGCAGTATTTGCCTCGATACTCTTGCAGGTGTTTGCTCTTCAAGTGTTTTAGCCGCTAACGCTTCTATTCTTACCAATGGACTCAAAGGTAAAATCTGTGTTCCGATACTAATATCACTAACCGCTGGTATATAAGCTCTATCTTTATAAACGGGCATCGCTAAGCTATAAAAACGGGCATCACCACCGGATGTATAAATAGGCAGACGCAACACAAATTCATCTTTTTCTGGCACTAAACCTTGTTCGATCAAGACCACAACATCACCGCTGTTGGCGACTTGTTTTGGTAATTCAGCAAAGCGTTTTTTATACTCGGAAAAATCTTGATCAAACCCTTGCTGTTTTGCTAATTGCAGCACAACCTGCTGCAAATAGGTGTTTTCAGGGTTGATCTCTAGTGCCTTTTTATAATCTATATATGCATCATCGTATTGTTTATTACTTTGATAGAGCAAACCTGACAGATAAAATGTAAACGCATTTTGATAGCCATTTTTTACGTTTTTGATCACCTCATCCATACTTGGGTAATGTTTTTGTGCTGCTTTCACGCTAGCATCTATGTCGTCTTGATTAGCCGTTAACGCATCTGTTTGTACTTTATTTGCACGGCGAACTTCGACTAATGCGCCTTCGATATTATGTTGATATATATAATTAAGTGCTTGGTAACTGTGCAGCATACTCATTTCATAAGCCGCTGGCGTATAGCTAATGACTGAATCATTGGTTAAAAGGGCGTTACTTTGTTCAAGCCCTGCGCTTACTTGTATTTTTGCTGCTTGGCGTTTTATTTCCATTTGCTGATATACCGCTTCGTACTGTGGTTTTGCAGCCTCATTTTGATTATTTAAATTGCTTAAACGGGCCTGCTCTAATTGATTGAGCAAGTAGTTACTATGTGACTGCCCATTAGTCGGCAAAAGCTGTTGGGCTTGGTCGATATTGTTGGTCTTAATAGCTTGGCGTACAGGCTTCATTTGGGTAGCGTAATCTGAAAACAGATCACTAAACCCAATGGTGCTGCATCCACTTAGCATGACACAAAAGCCAAAAATAACACTGCGTTGCACATGGCACTCCTTTTATAAGCGTTAATACAGATTAGCATAATCTAATCCAGAGGAGATGTTAAACAATGTAAAAAAGCGTAGTAATCACCGTGTTTATAAGAAATAGTTACGCGATCATTGGTCACTGAGTTGTTGCACGATACATTCGAATGATCAAAACAATAGGTAAGCTTTGCGCTATTATGGCAATCCTGTATAAATAGATACTTCAGGCAAACAGGTAGCTGATTTTCTTATTATGTTGATTAAATTAATGGCTCGAGTGGTTGCCGACTACTAAACGATAGAATAACTCACCTCATAGGGTTTAATGCTTAGCAAGATTAAAACTAAGGATCACTTTGAAAGCAACATTGTTTACGGTACTCGCCCTAGTGGCATTTGCAGCTAATTCTCTTTTATGTCGTATGGCATTAGCACAAAATTACATTGATCCATGGAATTTCACAGCTTTGCGGCTATTCAGTGGCGCATTGTGTTTAGGATTTATTTTCCTTATACAAGCAGTACCAACAGAGTCTTTAGCTAGGGAAGATAACAATCTTAATAATGCAGAGCATGAACGTGGTAGTTGGCGCAGCAGTGTTAGCTTACTGGTTTATGCGTTATGTTTTTCAATTGCCTATGTAGAATTGGACACTGGAACTGGCGCGTTGATTTTATTTTCTGCTGTTCAATTGACTATGATTGGCTGGGGGATTTTCAACAAGGAGCGACTCACAACTGTACAGTGGTGTGCATTTATTATCGCTGTCCTTGGTTTTGTGTATTTAATGCTGCCATCGGCAACGATGCCGTCAATGAGCCCTGCATTATTAATGACTATTAGCGGTATTGCGTGGGGGATATACAGTATTCGCGGAAAAGTGTGCCTATCCCCACTGAAAACCACAACGTTTAATTTTGTGCGTAGTTTATTTGCATTACCGATATTGTTGATCGTGGGTTTTGGTTATTTATCGGGGATCAGTTGGCAGGGGATCGTGCTTGCATGTGCATCTGGTGCTCTTGCGTCGGGTATTGGCTATAGTGTTTGGTATGTTGCCGTACCCTTATTAAAAAGCAGTCAAGCCGCAGTGGTTCAGCTTTGTGTGCCAGTGATAGCTGCACTGGCAGGGATGTTATTTTTAGCGGAAGAACTAAGCATTCAGTTTGTTATTGCCAGCGCAGTTATTCTTGGCGCTGTGCTGGTTTTTTTACTGGCTAAACAACCGCAGGGCTGACATTCAGCACGTAACGCTGATACAGTTGCGGCAAATTCGCCAAAATAGCAGCTTTGCCGGCAAGCTGACTGTTATTTATAGTATCAGCTAATACGGTTAAACTCTGATGTTGTAGTAAAATGTCAGATTGCACTATGTGGCTAATATGCCAAGGTTCAGGCGCAACGCCGCCTAAATCATGTTGATAAGGGCGATAAAAGCCATACTTTTCTATATGACTATCAAGCCACTTGGTCAGCGCTGCAAAAGGGCCATTGTCTTGGTATTCGTGCGGCTCTAACTGCAGCTGATAGTCATCAGAAACACTGGCTTTGTCAAAAATATCCAGATCAGTACCAAAGTGATGGCGACTGCTTCCCGGTAGGGCTGAATAAAGCATAATGGCATGGCATTTTTCAATGTCTGTCATGGAGGCTAAATCAACTGGCTGTTGCTGCTTATTGAGCACAGGTCGATGACCATTAAATTTAGCATTCCAAATCAATGCTTGACGTTCAAAGTTACGAAAGCTTGATGCAATAGTCAGTGCAAAGCCTGCATCGCGAGCTGCATTTTGCAACTGCATAAAGTCATCAATAATGTCTTTATGCAGTTTATGAGCTTGATAATCAACAAGCAGTAGCTCGTCTTTACCACAGGCACACTCAGCCAACTGTTGCGATGTGAGCTTAGCAGGGATCATGTTAAAAGTTGCTCTAGAATTTGCTCGTAAATATCAGCAAGTGCAATGAGATCATCACAATTAACGCACTCATTCACTTTATGAATGGTGTCGTTACGTGGTCCAAGTTCAATAACCTTAGCGCCGGTTTGTGCTATAAAACGTCCATCTGAAGTACCGCCAGTGGTTTCAAGTGCGGTATTTAAGCCAGTTATTGATTTGATGGCTGCAACCGTCGCATCAATAAGCGGGCCGCCTTCGGTGATAAATGGCTGACCGTTAACAATCCAACTCAGCTCGTATGCAAAATCATATTCAGCCAGAATGTCGTTAACTCGTTGCTGGAGTTGCTGATGAGTTACTTCGGTACTAAAGCGAAAATTAAATTGCACTTCAAGCTCGCCTGGGATCACATTGCCAGCTCCCGTACCGCCATTAATATTTGAAATCTGAAAACTAGTAGCAGGGAAAAATTCATTGCCGTTGTCCCATACCGTTTGACTCAACTGGGCAAGCATTGGCGCTGCAATATGAATCGGGTTTAGAGCAAGTTGCGGATAAGCCACATGACCTTGTATGCCTTTAACATTTAAAAAGCCAGTCAGTGAGCCTCGGCGGCCATTTTTAACGACATCACCCAGTACATCACGCGATGAAGGCTCGCCAACCAAACACATATCTATTTTTTCACCTCGGGCCTCCAGCGTATCGATTACTCGCGTGGTGCCGTTGATAAAAGGGCCTTCTTCATCAGAGGTAATTAAAAAAGAAATTGAGCCTTTATGATCGGGGTGTTTAGTTACAAATCGCTCGGTTGCTACCACCATGGCAGCTAAAGAGCCTTTCATATCAGCCGCACCACGGCCATGCAACATGCCATCGGCTAGAAAGCCAGAGAAAGGCGGGTGCTGCCAGTTCTTTTCTGGTCCAGTTGGTACTACATCAGTGTGACCTGCAAAGCAAAAGTGCGGTGAGCTGTCGCCTTTTCGCGCCCATGTATTTTGGGTGTCAGTAAAAAACAGTGATTCAATATTAAAACCAAGCTGTGCCAATCGCTCATTCATTATAGTTTGGCAATCTGCATCTTCAGGGGTGACTGAGCGACGCTGTATTAAGGCTTGCGCAAGTTCGATGACGGGATGATTCATGATGCAAAAATCTCATCGTATTGCGCTGGTTTAAAACCTAAATGATAGCTGTTGTTGCGAATAAGCACTGGGCGCTTGATCATTGCCGGTTGTGCTACCAAAATTGCCAAGGCAGTGTCTTTATCAAGGTTCTGTTTTTGCTCATCTGATAATTGGCGATAGGTTGTGCCACGTTTATTGACCAGATCTTGCCAGTCGATGTGCGTTGCAAACTCAGTGATCATATCAAGGCTTATGCCGTCTTTACGGTAATCATGAAAATTAAAGTCAATGTTGTTATCGGTTAAATATTTTTTGGCTTTTTTTATAGTGTCGCAGTTACTAATGCCGTAAAGAGTCGTCATATTAATTACTTCTTAGTTAGTGTTAAAAGAGTATCTACCCCAGCTGTAACCTGAGATAAAGAATAATGTATTGGTTTAAGTTGATGCCCGTTAAGTAAAATAAGGCTGGCAAGTAAGGGGCTATTGAGATCTCTAAGATCAAAATAAGCGAGCCGTTGCCCTTTGGTTATTTTACTGCCGTTGAGTTGGGCTATATGAGTGTGTTTAATGTGTTGCTGTTGGTCTAAATATAAATTTAGAAGCACTTTTAAGCCATTGTTGGCTTGTAAAATAAATTCAGTACCGGCATTTTTTACTTGCATTAATGTACCATCAAAGGGCGCTAATATTTTATGATTGCTCAGGGCAACCATAATCCCTGGGCCAAGTGTGCCGTAGCTAAAGAAGGGTTCTGGGTGCTCACTTAATGGGGCAACTTTACCACTAAAAGGGCTACAAATTGCAATACTGTTAGCCGCTAACTGACGTTGTGGTAAATAACTAATATCCGTGTATTTCATTATGTTAATTTGGGCTCATTGAGAAACTGATAGCCATCTTTTTTTAACGCGCTGATGGCATCTTTAATACGCTGTTGTTTTACTAAAACGTAATCGGTGTCGTAGGTTGAAATAGCAAAAATAGAGATATTTGCTCTGGCTAAAACTCCAGAAATATTTGCCATTATTCCGGTTAATGAAAAACCAAGTGGACCGATCACTTCTAACGCGCGCCAATCGTGCTCAGCATCAAGGCTTTCAATGGCGAACTGGCTAGGGCAAACAATAGATAACTCATCGTTGGTTTTGGCGATAATAAACATTGATTGTTTGAATAAAGCAGCGGGGATCTCGCTATCAACATCAAGGCTATGAATGGTAAAGGCCGTACTATGCAGTTGTAACGTTTGCTTAGACATTGCTACCCCTTTTTTAATTGTGAGACTTCCCATCTGTGTATACTGATCAATAGTATAGATTATCTTACTTAAATAAAAGAGCAATGTTGTCCACAATTTCTGTGGATAAGGTTGGGAATAGGGAGGTATAACAACGCTAAGTTATTTATTTTATTTATAATTATTATTAGCTAAAGAAATGCTCAGGGTAAAGTGATCACCACGCAATCACTTTACCCATGGTATTAAATATTTTCGGCTTGTGCCGCTTGAATGGCAGTAAGCGCAATGGTATAGACAATATCATCAACCAAAGCACCGCGGCTTAAGTCATTGACGGGTTTGCGCATACCTTGCAACATTGGGCCGATACTTATCAAATCAGCACTTCGTTGCACCGCTTTATAAGTGGTATTCCCGGTATTTAAGTCTGGAAATATAAACACCGTCGCTTTACCAGCCACTGGACTATTTGGTGCTTTTTTAAGTGCGACATTTTCCATAATCGCTGCATCATATTGTAATGGACCATCGATGATCAGATCAGGGCGCTTTTGTTGCGCTAACTTTGTTGCTAGACGGACTTTTTCTACATCAGCCCCAGTGCCTGACGTGCCGGTGCTGTAGCTTATCATCGCTACTCGTGGCTCAATACCAAATGCGGCGGCTGAGTCTGCGGATTGAATGGCAATATCGGCTAATTGCTCAGCGGTTGGATCAGGATTAATAGCACAATCTCCGTATACCAGTACTTGATCAGGCAGCAACATAAAAAACACCGACGAGACTAATGATGACCCTGGTGCGGTTTTTATTAATTGCAGCGGCGGACGAATGGTGTTGGCAGTTGTATTTACTGCACCCGAAACCAGACCATCAACTTGACCACGCTCTAACATCATAGTGCCAAGCACAACGTTGTCTTGGAGCTGTTCAAGGGCAACCACTTCAGTCAGGCCTTTGCTTTTACGAATTTCAACCATAGGCGCAACATAGTCGTTGATCACATCATGAGGTTCGATAATGGTTACATTTTCGTTTAGCTCAACACCTTGTTGTATAGCGATACGTTCAATTTCTTCTCGATCGCCCAATAGAATGGTCTTCGCAATACCACGTTGACCGCAAATAGCGGCGGCTTTTATTGTGCGAGGCTCATTGCCTTCAGGTAACACTATAGTTTTTGCCGCTTGGCGGGCTTTATCCGTGAGTAAATAACGAAATGCTGGAGGTGACATTTTACGAGTTTTGCCGACACTTTTAGCAAGCGTATCTAACCAGTCAGAATCAATATGGCTGGCATTATGATGCTTTACTTTATCAATTCGTTGTACGTCATCGCACGGTACTTCCATATTAAAGTTATGCAGTAGCAATGAAGTACGCCAGGTGTCAGCATCTGTACTGAGGATTGGCAGGCCGGTGGCCATCGCTTGTTCGCACAAGGTCATGATCCGTGGCTCAGGTTTAAAACCACCAGTTAATAAGATAGCTCCTAATTTAGTGCCATTCATGGCTGATAAACAGGCCGCAACTAACACATCTGAACGATCGCCTGGGGTCACCAGCAGTGCGCCTGGGGTGAAATGATTTAAGATATTTGACACTGTTCTGGCACAAAATGTTACGCGGCGAAGACGACGATGAGCCATATCACCTTCGTTGATCACGTCAGCTTTTAAATACGCACATAAATCTTTAACGCGCGGCGCAACCAGCTCAAAATCCCATGGGATCGAGCCAAGTAACATAAACGGATGTTTTCTAAAAATAGGTAAAGATGCTAAGCGATTGAGCTCATTGTCAAGCTCGTCGGGTTTATGTGCTTCCACGAGATCGGCGCGTGCTCTGCCTTCATCATCCAGTGGTGCATTTACTTTATTAAAAATACAGCCTAATACGCGGGCATGGTCAACACTGCCATAATACCCGGCTGCAATTTCTAGGCGGTCTTCAATTTGATCGTTACTGTCATTACCAGGAGTGAGCACAAACACAATGTCAGCGCCGAGAGTTTGTGCTATTTCGCGGTTTACTCTACCTGCATAAGGTTGGCGGCGAGTAGGGACCATACCTTCGATAATTGCGACCACATCGTTGCCTATGGCATTTTCAAAGCGCTCAACAATTTCTTCAAGTAAATCATCACCTTTACCATCCCCGATCATTTGCTCTGCATAATTTAGTGCAAAGGGAGTAGGTGGTGTAATAGGCGAACCTTGGGTGACAATTTGTGTTGATTTTTCAGGGCCCGTTTCACCTGAGCGAGGCTGGGCTATGGGCTTGAAAAAATTAACTTTGACCGCTTTTTGTTCTAATGCACGCACTAACCCGACTGAGACCGATGTTAAACCAACCCCAGTAGAGATAGGTACTAGCATAATTCGACGTGCCATAATTATAACTCCTGTGCAATTGAGGCGGCATCAAGAGCAATGATCCACTCTTCATTTGTTGGCATTACTACTGCTTTTGTTTTTGCATTATTACTGCTGATAACCCCTGGTGTGCCAAATCGGGCTGCAAGGTTAGCTGTACTGTCGCAATCAAGGCCAAGATAGCTCAGTTGTGTTATTACTTTGCCACGAATAATATCGGAGTTTTCACCAATACCACCGGTAAAAATTAACGCATCAAGGCGTTGCAATGGCACCATAAATGCGGCTATTTGTTTTGCTAAACGATAACAAAACATCTCCAGTGCTAAAATGGCTTTTTCATTTCCTGCAACAGCAGCTTCTTCTATTGTACGACAGTCATTAGAAAGTTCACTGATACCCAGTAAGCCACTTTGTTGGTTTAATAAGTCATCAATTTGTTGTGCATCGTAGTTAAGTTGGGTGGTTAAAAAGTTAAATAAACCAGGATCAATATCTCCGCTGCGGGTGCCCATCATTAAGCCTTCTAGTGGAGTTAAGCCCATGCTGGTATCAACACTTTTGCCATTTTTAATAGCACACACAGAGCAGCCATTACCTAAGTGAGCGCTGATAAAATTACTTTGCTCAATAGGCTGGTTTAAAAGGACTGCTGTTTGACCTGCAACATAATAATGGCTGGTACCATGAAAGCCGTAACGTCTAACACCATAATCAGTATAAAGTTTATAAGGGAGGGCATATAAATAGGCAACATTGCCCATGGTTTGATGAAACGCGGTATCAAACACTGCTACTTGCGGTAGTCCCTTGAATGATGCTTGCGCAGCAGCAATGCCTAATAAATTAGCGTGCCCATGTAATGGCGCAAGCGTAGCGGCTTGAGTGATTCCTTTAATTACATCGTCGTCAATCAGTACCGATTTAGTAAAGTGCTCGCCGCCGTGAACCACGCGATGACCTACTGCAATAAGGTTTTCAGCTAAATGGTGTTCGTTGATAAGGCTAACTAAGGTATCGATTGCTGCACTGTGAGCTTGATTAGGCGCAAGTTCAATCAGTTGTTTTTTGCCAAGGTACTTGTATTTCACAGATGGCGACGATGAGCCTAGGCGTTCAGCAAGACCTGAAATGATTTCTTCAGATGTGGTGGCATCTAAAATAGCGAATTTTAAACTCGAACTTCCACAGTTCAGTACAAGAACATGTTGAGGTGATGATTGCGAAGACATAACAGGATCCCATTTTTTGACAATTGCGCATTAAGCTTAGTTGTTATATAACCAAGTACTCGAGCATAGTGATTAAAGTAAAAGAGTCATTGGTCGATAAATTGCTATGGATATCTGTAATGACTATACTAAAGTCTAGTTGACTTAACGTGCGCTTATTTTAACTCATTAATTGTTTTAAGGTAAGTTTAAACCATGATCAAAAACACGTTTTGGACGAAAAAGGTGGAAGGGATTTTACACAGGAATGTTACCGTGAATATGATACACTCATTGCGGTAACATTAATAAATATACCAGCGACACCTAGGAGTCATGATGCAAAAAAGTGTGATGTCACAAGTCCAAACTGGTCGTGAATATGCAAAAAAATGGCCTATGCGTAAAGAATTAGCGCCTCTGTTCACGGAGTTTAGAGTGATCAAAGCCACCGAGCTGGCAATTACAGTAATGCCGATTTTGGCAATGCTCACTTTATTTATGCAAATTAATTATTTAGGCAGCAGTTTTTTACCTCAAGCAGTCGCTATCGCGTTGTTTTTTTTATCTCTACCGCTACAGGGATTGCTGTGGTTAGGCAAGCGTGCAGATACTGTACTTGAGCCTGCGATGGAGCATTGGTATAAAGAGCTTCATACAAAAATGGTAGCCAATGGCTACCAAGGGCATGTCCCTAAAGATAAACCACGTTATGCAGAGTTGGCCCATTTACTCAATGATATGTTTGATAAAATGGACCGCGCGTTTACCCGAGAGAATCTGTAACACGTTTAAATTGACTAACATAAAATGACAGGGTGACGACTTGCTCACCTTGTTGTTCTAGTTGTTGCCAATGTTCAGGACGAAACTTCCAAGCAAAGGGAGTCATAGTGATCAAGTTCTTCACATCTTTAAATGGCAAGCTTATCTGTTGTTCTAATAATGCTTGCTCTATAAGCTCAAACCCTACAGGCGCAGCAATCGGTGTGTGCGCATTGACGTCTCGGTAAATATAGTGCTTGAGTTCTTTTAAATGCCAAGGGCCAGGGCTTGCAACTACCAATGTAGCGTCTGGTTTTGCTAATCGAGCCAATTCAGCATCAAATAATGGGGCAAAAATACTCACTAATACATCTGCTGAGCCATCATTAAATGGAGCTTGGCTGATTGATGCAACGCTAAAATTACAATTACTGTATCGCTTTGCAGCATATTTAACTGCTGATTTTGATATATCGACGCCATAAACGTGTGCAGTACATGCATTGGCAATCGCATGAGTATAAAAACCTTCCCCGCACCCTAAATCAATTACCTGTTGTGGTGCTTGCAGAGCAACTCGCTGTGCAACGGCATGTTGTAAAAACTGGTAGTGCCCAGTGGTTAAAAAAGCACGCCTTGCTTGTACCATGTCAAGATTATCGCCAGGTTGCTTAGAGTTCTTTTGTTGCACAGGTAATAAATTCACATAGCCTTCTTTTGCAGTGTCAAAGCTATGGTTGTTAATACATTTTAGCACTTTGGTATGCAACTCAAGCGATTGTTGGCAGAGCGGGCATTGGTAATCGAGACTCATGGATCTAGGTAATCCTTATCATAAAATGTTTTTACCCAATGTGGGCGATAGGTGATCAATAGGGTAATGGCCATGCCGTTTAACATCGCTTCAGGAAAGCAAATAATGACACATAAATAGAGATAATTTTCACTTAATTCAAACCAATTGTAATTGCCGGTTAAATAATAAAATAAGCTAATGGTGATAATCTTAAAGCAGGCGATGAAAGCGGCGCAAATAAAAGTACATACAAAAATGTAAATGAAAAAATGCCGTGGTAATAGGTTATAACACAGTATAAATACCCCATAACTGACTAAAATGGGTAAGTAAGCGGTTAACAATAAGTGGATAGGTAATTGCGCAATGCTTATTTGATTGAAAGCCGTTAATAGCAGACTTGCTAGGGTGGCGCTCAATAATGCAAAGCGCCAGCCTAAAATAAGCGTTATGGCAGTTACACCTAAAATATGCAGTTCAAGACCGGGTAATATGCCGGCTTTAATTCGCCACAATAAGGCAAATGCTAACGCACAGACAAATAGGCCTGTTTGACGGGCTGGCGTGGTTATTAAATGTTGGTAGTGTGACTTATTGACACTCGACCAAAAAATACAGCCGATAACAAGCCAAGCAATTGCCTGAAGTTCAATGCTTATTATCGGGATTGTCGTTAGCTTATCCATTAGCGTTAACTAAAGGTTGACCATATTGGCGCATGATCTGATGGCTTTTCAATACCACGTAATTCATAGTCAATTCCCGCTTCAATACAACGAGCAGCCAAAGTTGGAGTCGCTAGGATAACGTCAATGCGTAGACCACGATTATCATCAAAGCCTCGAGAGCGATAATCAAACCAAGAGTACTGTTCGCTTGTGTCTGGGTGAAGTTCACGGAAGGTGTCTGTAAAGCCCCAATCTAGCAAGGTTGCAAGCCATTGACGTTCTTCAGGCTGGAATGAACATTTGCCAGTTTTTAACCAACGCTTGCGATTAACCTCACCAATGCCAATATCAAGATCAGTAGGAGAAATATTGATGTCGCCCATGACAATGACATCCTCGTCGTTACTGTGGTGGCTTTGTAAGTGAGTCATTAGATCACGGTAGAACTGTCGCTTATACGGAAATTTTGTTTCATGAGTAATGTTATCGCCTTGTGGAAAATAGCCATTCATTACGGTTAGATCACGGCCATTTTCTTGGCTAACAGTGACGCTGATCATGCGCTTTTGTGATTCATCAGTATCTGTTGCGAATCCTTTAACCACAGACTTAGGTTCAGTTTTGCATAACATAGCTACGCCATAATGTGCTTTTTGACCATGAAAATAAACGTGGTAACCCATATTTTGAACATCTTCAAGTGGGAAAGCTTCATCATGTACTTTTATTTCTTGTAAGCCGATAATATCAGGCTGATGTTTATCTATGATTGCTTGTAATTGGTGCAGACGAGCTCTCAGCCCGTTAATGTTAAATGAAATTACTTTCATGGCTTGACCTTTAATTAGAGTTATCTTTTTGCAGATTATGGCAAATTCTACCATCAATTGGCGTATGGTACATGCGCTTATTTATAATAATAAGCCGCTCAATTGTTGAACAAAGTATGAATTTTGATTAAACATTGTTAACGCTTTTTTAAATAAAAAATTAAATAGATAATTCGGTTGATTTGTAAACTTCGGTCTATATAATGCGCAAAAATTGCTCACAATATAACTCCACTTAAAGGTAAATCATGAAACTACAATTATTAGCATTATTCGTCGCAGCGACTGCTTTCTCTGAGACTGCCAGTGCAGCACATTATTATAATGCTGATCATAAAATTGAATCTAAATTATGCTCAATTAGTGCTAACGAAGGATTTACTGCAGCACGCAAAGTTGCAGCCCAGCACGGGGTGTATTTATCACGTTATTCAAAAAGTATTTTGTGTAATGGTGATGATATTCGTGATATTGCAAAAAAAGTGGATGATAAAGTTCGCCAAGAAAAAGTAATTGAAGTGTTTGCTAAAAACTCACAGGCAGAAACACAGCTATGTATTACTGCCTTGAAGCAAGGTTTGGCTCCAGTGAAAGAAAAAATAGCAAACTTAAACTCATTGATCTGTAATGGTGAAGTGGTTACTGAGTTTGTGAAACGATATCAAGGTGCGACAATTTGATTAAAAATGTAACGCACTAGCTCGTTTATCTAAAATAGCAGCGCTTTAATCGCTGCTATTTTACATTTTTATAGAATAACTTTTCCAACCTTTGCATTGATCTGGCATAATAGCGCGCTGAATATACCGCAACGTCTTGGTGCCTATGGTGACAAAATCTGCTACGAAAATGGCTACGAAACGAATCAGTGATGAGCAGCTTGTTGAGATCATTGAAGCGGCGATTTTTGTTGCGGGAAAACCAGTCAGTAAACGGCATTTAAAAGACACCGTATTAACTGAGTTAAGTGTGTCTATGACACGTATTAACCTCGCGATTGAACAGATCCAAATTCATTATCAAACCCGTGGTATTCGCTTAGTTGAAGTCGGTAGTGGATTTAGATTTCAGGCGTGTGCCAGCTTAGCCCCTTGGTTAAATAATCTTTGGCAAGAACGGGCGCCTAAATATTCCCGTGCACTATTAGAAACTCTTTCGCTTATTGCTTATCGTCAGCCGATAACTCGGGGCGAGATAGAGCAAGTACGTGGAGTGACCGTAGGCTCAACTATTATTAAAAGTCTGCTCGAGCGTGAGTGGATACATGTTGTTGGTCATAAAGAGGTGCCAGGTAGGCCCGCTTTATATGCCACAACCAAACAATTTTTAGATTATTTTTCGTTAACAGGTTTAGATAACTTACCGCCACTGCCAAAACAGCAGCAAAGTAAAATTGACCAGTTATTGAGTGATCCTTCTGTGAGAGAACTATCCGAATGAGTATACAAGGTGAAAAGTTACAAAAAGTCTTAGCAAGAGCGGGCGTAGGTTCGCGACGTGAGATGGAAAAATACATTGATGCAAATCGTGTCAGTGTTAATGGTAAAGTAGCAAAGCTGGGTGATCGTGTTGAAGAAACCGACCAGATCCGTGTTGATGGCCATACGGTAAAAATTGAAGAAAAAGCTGAACGTATCTGTCGCGTTGTTATGTATAACAAACCTGAAGGTGAGTTATGTACACGTAAAGATCCTGAAGGACGTAGAACAGTATTTGACCGCCTGCCGCGCGTTGATGGTGAACGTTGGATTGCTGTTGGTCGTTTAGATATAAATACCGCAGGTTTAATGTTGTTCACCAATGATGGTGAGCTTGCTAACCGCTTAATGCACCCAAGTTACGAAGTAGAGCGTGAATATTCAGCACGTGTATTTGGTGAAGTAACAGCAGAAACTATCAAAAATTTAACCAAAGGGGTTGAGCTTGAAGATGGTATGGCAAAATTTCTTACTATTAAACCACTGGGCGGCGAAGGTATTAACCGCTGGTATAATGTAACGCTGACAGAAGGGCGTAACCGTGAAGTTCGTCGTTTATGGCAGTCTCAAGACGTTGAGGTTTCTCGTCTTATTCGTATTCGTTATGGTAAGTTAGAGCTCGATAAACGTCTACCACAAGGTGGTTGGGCTGAGCTAGATTTAGAGACTGTAAATTACTTACGTAAAACAGTTAAGCTTGGCCGTGAAACGCAAACAAAATTATCTGTTATGCCTGAAAAACGCAAAGATAAACGCGCTAAAATTAATCAAATTCGTAAAGCAGTCAAAAAACATAATAATCGCGTTAAACAAACTAAACGCCGTTAATATCTGCCTTGCATTAAAAAAGCCGCTAATTAGCGGCTTTTTTATGTTTAGTACTTGGTTTATACCAATCGACTTAAATATTTAACCATTCTAGCAGGCTAAATAAAGTGCTAATTGCGTTAGGGATTTTTTATGTAGAGCAATACATGTCAAAATTCCTGCCTTGTTATCACTGTATTTATCTGTCGCTATAAATGGTCAGTAACTTAACACGACTGGTATTATTTTTTTGTTTGCGCGTCTAATGATTGACCATTGACGTCTTTTGAATCATCACTCATTAAGTATAAATAAGTTGGCATTAAGTCTTCAGGGCAGGCTAGTTTATCGCGATCTTCGCCTGGATAGACACTGGCACGCATAGCTGTGTGGGTGGCGCCGGGATTAATACAATTTATCCGGATATTCGTTTTACCTACTTCACATGCCCATGTTTGCATCATTCCTTCAACTGCAAATTTTGAAATGGCATACGCGCCCCAAAACTCACGGCCTTGGCGACCAACCCCAGAAGAGGTGAAAATAATTGAAGCACTTGGAGATTTACGTAAAACTGGAAACATATATTTTGTGATCATCGCTTGAGCGGTAACATTCACTTTCATGATGTTATCAAACGTTGATGAACAAAAATGCTCAAGTGGACCCAGTGAGCCAATTATTCCTGCATTATTGAGCAAGCCATCTAGTTTACCAAATTGCTGTTCAATGGTAGCGCCTAAATCACGAAAGTTTTGTTTGCTTGCACCTTTTAAATCCATCGGTACAATCGCAGGTTTTGGCCCGCCAACGGCAATGATTTCATCGTATACCGCTTCCAGTTTGCTGGTGGTTTTACCCAATAATATAACCGTTGCGCCATGTTTGGCATAAGTTATTGCAGCCACTCGGCCAATGCCGTCACCTGCACCAGTTACTAAGATCACTTTGTCTTGTAGGGCATTATCAGCCGCTTTATAGGTTTGCATAATAAAGGTCCAAAAAATCAATTTGATTGATTTTAACATAGCAAAACACCAAGTTATCGAATTTATTGCAAAATAAGGTGGCGAAATTTGAAACTTTACGTTAACTTTAACTGGTCTAATGTCTTATTAATAACCTAATTACATTATTTTAACTAAATATTACGCGAAAACTTAAAAGAATTAGTAACAAAATTAGCTACACTTATTTATCAACACACATAAAAAAAAGATTACGTGCGGAGCAAACAATATGAAAAAAATGCTACTCTCACTTGCAATTACAGCTGCTCTAGCTGGTTGCGGCGGCGGTGAAACGTTAGAAGATGTTAAAAATGATACACCACCAGTTATTCCATCAGCTACAGTGAAGTTTGATCCCGCAAATGGGGTTATTTCAGTACCAAATGATTTATTAATGAGTGGTACAAAAGATGGCACTATAAATATTCCCGGTGAGTTGAGTGCTAATGGTGCATCAGTGCCAAGAAGCGCCTATGCTAACCCGTCACTGGCACTAGGTGCACTTGATGGCTGGTCTAGCCAAGTTCCCTATAAAGTAGATCTTACCTTTCCTGCGAATGTGAGCCTTGATGAAAGTTCGGCTGGTGCGCCGGGAGCTGTGCGTATTTTTGAAGTTGTTATGGGCGCTAGTTTAACAGATGCAGATTGCGCAGCGGTACCCGCTGGAGCAGGATGTAAATTATTAGGTGAATTAACCTTTGGCGTTGATTTCATCACTAAAGCAAGTGGCAATGCGGTTGCTATTATTCCATTAAAACCGTTTAAAGCTGGCAGCTCGTATATTAATGTGCTGACGACTGAGCTTAAAGACTCATTAGGGCGTTCAATCCAGCCATCTTCAACCTACGGATTAGTAAAACAGGAAGCCCCATTAGTAACTGAATCGCAACTCGCGCTGCAGGGCGTGGTAAATAGCTATGAAAATGTACTTATTTCAGGCGGCACGATCACTAAAGATGAGATTATATATTCAGCAGCGATGACCATTCAATCTGTAGGTCCAGTGCTTGGTACTATTAAAAAATTGCTAGCAGCGAGCTTACAAAATCCAGCTTTGCCAAAACCACAGGTACAAATACCAGAGCAGGATATGCTGACAGTAGCTGAAGTGCTTCTTAGTGATCCTGACATAACTAATGTGTCACCAGCATTTAATGGGGTGCAGTACCAAAGAGGCAGTGTGACACTGGCTATGTATTTATCTCAACCAGAAGGGAAAGAAATTTCAAAGTTGGCTGATACATACTGGCAAGGCATGTGTTCAAGCCCTGTTGCCGTACTTAATCAGCAAGCAGCGGATCAAGCACTGCGCGACGCAGGAAAAGAAGATGAAATTGATCCAACAATGTTTGGTATTGGTCCATATGAGCAGCTCTGCCAAGGTTTAAGTGAAGGAAAGCTACACGATTACCCAAAAATTGACATTACTCGTCACTTAACGAAATATAACCCGCTCCCTAAAATGCAAAGCCTGCAAGAAGTGCCTGTACAGATAACAAAACCTATTCTGCCTGTGATAAACGCTATCAGGACACAAACTGGTATGCCGGCACTTGAAATGCCAGCGGGTGGTTGGCCTGTTGTTATTATGCAACATGGCATTACTTCAAAAAAAGAGCACATGCTGGCGTTAACGGCTAGTTTAGCGATTCAAGGTTTTGCAACGGTTGCCATAGATCACCCTGTGCATGGTGAGCGTGGCATTGACGTGGATGACGATGGTAAAGACGACTTTAATGCGACTAAAGGGGAGGGATCTGTACTTGCGTACATGAACTTGCAATCATTACTCGTTGCGCGTGACAATTTAAGGCAGTCTGCGGCTGATTTACTAGCATTGCGTCTAGGCCTCAATTTTGTTGATGATACATCACTCAACACCTCTGACGTAGTGTTTATCGGCCATTCACTTGGCTCAGTAGTTGCTCCTGCTTTTGTTGCTCAAGCAAATGCACCTTTTGATAGCCAAGTTGATGGCTTGTTTAAAATCAATAGTGTCGCACTCGCTAGCGGTGGTGGTGGGATAGCTAGCTTTTTATTAGAATCGGCGAGTTTTGGCCCATTTGTGCAAGGCTCTGTATTGCTATCAGCTGGGACGTCTGAATCAGCTGAGTTTCAAACTTATAGAGAGGGTCCTGCTGTATCAAACTGTGGTGAAGCAGCGCCAACGAACGAGAGTATTTCATGTGGTTATGGCGAATATTACACTTCGTTAAATGCAGCTGGTGAAATGACTAAGCTTGCTAAGATTCAAGGTATTTTGAGTCAGTTCTCATTTGCAGCACAGACGGCTCTTGATAGCGGCGATCCAACAAACTATGCATCAGCTATAAAAGCGCTTGGCACACCTGTTTATATGAATGTGGTTGTAGGTGATGGTGAAGCTAATGGCAATAAACCAGATCAAGTGATCCCACCAATGACTGCAAATAACCCAATTGCAGGCTCACTGCCTCTTGCTAACTTAATGGGCTTAACGACAGTAACCCAGACGCAAACGCCTACTGAGGATGGTATGAGCTATTTAGTTAAATTTACCAAAGGGCATCACAGCTCAGTGCTTAGCCCAGATCCTGATGCAGGTGCAACGGCTGAAGAAAGCGCAGCCACGACAACTGAAATGCAATTACAGATTGCGACTTATTTGGTCACCCGAGGGAGAGCGTTATCTATTCAAAATACTGAGATTGTCACTGACTAACTTTCTAGAGTATTAAAATAAATGAAAAGCCACTGAAAAGTGGCTTTTTTTTGTTTCAATGGTAAATTAGACGAAATTTTTGTTTGGAGAATACGATTGGAATTTCTATATGAGTACGGGCTGTTTCTAGCTAAAACGGCAACGTTTGTGATTGCCGCCGCTGCAGTAATATTAATTAGTGTCGCTGCAGCGATAAAGCCTAAAAGTAAAAAAGGTGAGATTGAGATTGATGATATTTCTGAGCAGTTAGATGATTTGAAAAATGATTTTATTGCAAGCACCTTATCTAAAAAAGCATTAAAAGCGCACCATAAAGCCCAAAAGAATGATGCTAAAAAAAGCACTGATGAACAGTCGAAACCACGATTATATGTACTTGATTTTAATGGTAGTATGGATGCCCATGAAGTCGATAGTTTACGTGAAGAAATTACCGCAATTGTTGCAATTGCCGATCCTAAGCAAGACAAAGTGTTGGTTAGGCTAGAAAGTGGTGGCGGTGTAGTTCATGGCTATGGACTTGCTGCTTCCCAGCTACAACGCATTAAAAATAGAGGTATTCACCTTACGGTTGCGATTGATAAAGTTGCTGCCAGTGGTGGTTACATGATGGCCTGTGTCGCTGATGAAATTGTTGCCGCACCGTTTGCTATCGTTGGCTCTATTGGTGTGATAGCACAAATTCCAAATTTTAATAAAATTCTGAAGAAAAACGATGTTGATTTTGAACAAATCACTGCGGGTGAGTTTAAACGTACCTTAACTTTATTTGGTGAAAATACAGATAAAGCACGGGAGAAGTTTAAAGAAGAAATAGAGCAAACTCATGACTTATTCAAACAGTTTGTTAGCAGTCAACGGCCAAGTTTAGATATTAACTTAGTGGCAACAGGTGAGCACTGGTTTGCGACTCAAGCGCTTGAAAAAGGTCTAGTCGATACTATAGAAACCAGTGATGACACATTACTTAAGTATCAAGATGAGCGACAAATATATAAAATTAAATATAAAGTTAAAAAGAGCTTAAGCGACAAGCTTGCTATCGGGTTGAGTAACACTGTTAACAAAACCGGTATATCATTATTGTCTCGTTTAAAAGGGCTAAACCCATAAAGGTTTCCGTTATTAAATGATAAAAAAACCCGCAAATTTGCGGGTTTTTTTCATTTATACACGGACAACTTTAGTCAGTTGATTTGTGATAATCCTCTAAGTCTTTGGCTGCATTTGGGTCGTTAAATACTGCCTCATCTAGTTCACCTTCAGATTTAGCAACCACACATGTCACCATACAATCGCCTGTGACATTGACCGCCGTACGAGTCATATCAAGTAACCTATCAACGCCAATAATGATGGCAATGCCCTCAACAGGTAAACCAACTTGATTCAGGACCATGGCAAGCATGATCAAGCCTACACCAGGGACACCAGCGGTGCCTACAGACGCTAAAGTGGCGGTTAAAATTACCATTAAGTAATCTGAAATCGTTAAATCAACACTGAATACTTGTGCAATAAATACCGTAGCCACACCTTGCATGATTGCTGTACCGTCCATGTTAATAGTGGCACCGAGTGGAATTGTAAATGACGCAACTGAATTTTTTGCCCCTAATTTTTTAGTGGCTGTTTCAAGTGTAATAGGCATTGTTGCACTTGAGCTTGAAGTGCTAAATGCGAATAAACAGGCATGTTTCATTTTTTTCAAAAAGATAATCGGGTTTAATCCGGTTAAAAACTTTAACAGTAAGGTGTAATTAATGAAGGCATGGAAAAATAGCGCAGCCACCACAACACCAAAATATTTAGCTAAGCTGACTATCAAGTTCAACTCGATAGTAGTGAATAGCTTCGCCATTAAGCAGAACACCCCATAAGGAGCCACATTCATTAATAAGGTAACTAGCTTTAAGATCACGGTGTTTAAATCTTCAAAAACAACCGCTACTCGTTTACCAGCACTGCCGCCAAGAGCCATTGCAATACCAAATAGCAATGCGAATACAATTACTTGTAACATATTGCCGCTTGCCATGGCATCAATTGGATTGGTTGGGAACATGCCAATGATTACTTGTGCAAGAGTTGGTGCTTCTTTTGCGCTATAAGTCGCTTCAGAAGGTAAGTTAATCCCTTCCCCTGGATTAACTAATAATGCCAAGGTAATCGCAACCGTAATTGCAATTGCGGTAGTAATAAGATAGAGAACGATTGATTTACCGCCTAAACGGCCTAATTTTTTCGGATCACTTAAGCTACATGTACCACAAACAAGTGATACAAATACCAGTGGTACAACTAACATTTTCAAACTGGCGATAAATATTTGTCCACCAATATGAAATAAACCATCTACAAAAAAGCCCTTAATTGGCAAAGAGAATAATCCAAGTGGGATTAGAAAATCGTCTTCGCCAGCTAATATAGCTTGGAATATGAAGCCTACAGCAACCCCCAGAAACATACCTATCATGATACGGGTGGTTAAACTCATTGAACGGATTTTTGACATAGTAACAATCTATTTTTTATAAATTTGCCATAGCCTACCAGCATGCAGATTTTTATACAGAAAAAATCGCTAAATATGAAAAAAAATATTGTTGAAAAAAACCATAAAAAAGTAATAAAAGTTGTGATTTTAAAGCTTGATATAGGTTAATATTGGGTAAATTTTATATTTAAATAATTAATTACAAACGCTAGGGAGAGGGCAATGCCTTTAATGCGATGGCTCAGTGTCATACTGTTGAGTTTTTTTATCACCGCGTGTGGTGGCGGTGGAACACTTGAAAAGGACGGTGGAACAATTGATGATGGTACTACTGCTGATCCCATTTATACCTTATCTGTTCAGGGTTACGTAAAAGCAAGCGATGAAACTATTAATGCAGTAACCGAAGCTGATCCGATAGATATAAAGATAACTCTATTAAAAAATAATGAGCCGGCAAGTGGGCAAAGAATCACTTTTACCTTGGCTGATAATATAGGTGCTGTAAATTTAAATTCTGCACTTACCAATAGCGAAGGGATAGCCACTGTTGAGCTTTCAGCTGGACTACAAGCAGGCGCTGGTGAGATAACGGCGACTTACACCGGCAATGACATCAATGTTAATAGCAGTTTTGCTTTTACATCTACGGGTGGGCAAGGAGAAAGTAACCAAGGTGCATTTACACTTAGTTTGAAAGGACTATCTCAATTAACTGCAGAGCCTACTAATACAGTTACTACTTTGAATAGTCTGGATTTACAAGCAACATTAAAGCAACAAGGAGAGCCTTTATCGAATGTTAGAATCACTTTTAATCTAGCTGACAATATAGGTGAAATAACGCCTTCTTCTGGAACGGCTTTAACTAACAACCTTGGTATAGCAACGGTTGAATTATCCGCTGGTGATGTCATCGGAGCTGGAGAAGCAACAGCAACGTATACTCATAATGGGGAAACAATAACTTCACAACCATTTAGCTTTGAGACCCTCATAGACGCAAGTGCCTCAGCAGATTTGGTTGTTACTTTACTTTCATCAGATAACACCGCAACACGAAACGTTACTTTTTCAGAACCATCAGTAGCTCAAGCTAAATTGCTATTAAATCAACAGCCGGCGGCCTTTAAGCTAATACAGTTTAATGTGTCAGGTTTTGGTATTCTAAACCCTTCAAATGGTACCGCTATGACCAACAGCGAAGGTATTGCTAAACTTGATTTACTTACAGGTTCTGAAGCGGGAGCAGGTAACATTTCTGCTAGTTATCTTTCTGAGTCGCAGCAAGTTATTAATTCGAATGCTTATACTTATACTGCTGCGGGTGATGCTCCAGTTCAAGGCGTGTCAGAAGACTTTAATGTCAATTTAAGCCTTACTTCATCTGTAAACTTATCTGACACGAATGAAATTAATGCACAGCAGAGCGGTATTATCAAAGCAAGAGTTACAGACTCAAATGGTGACCCCGTAGTCAATAGAGTGGTGAGTTTTACCTCGACGCTTGGTAGTTTACTGCCAAGCTCGGGCACTGCACTTACAAATCAAGATGGTGTCGCTACGCTCAATATCACGACAGGAACTATTGAAGGGGCGGGGCTTATAACAGCCCAATATGAAGCTGTAGAGTCTTCCATTGGCTTTTATACTCGGGGGGATGCGATAGACCCAAATCAAAATAATGCTGATATCGCTTTTAAAATTTTGATTAATTGCCAATCTGATTTTAGAACGACGCGAGACCCTAACTTATGCGAGGAAACAACGAGCATATCGGGCGAAGATGCAGCAATCGTGTTTATTGAATTAACAAAGCAAGGATCAACAACGCCATTAGCACAAACTCTTGTAACTGCAACGACGACTATTGGCGCTATTTCACCAAGCACTGGTACTGCTATATCAAATGAGAATGGTATCGCACTATTGGACCTTGTGCCTGGAAGGGATGTAGGTGCAGGCGAGATAACAGTTACTGTTCTTCAAAGCTCTATAAAAAAAGCATTTCAAATATCAGCAGTAGATGTTGATGTTAGTATCAATAGTTCTTTGGCAGAATCAGAAGTTTTATCAGCAGGTTCAACCGCTTTAATCTCAGTAAACCTGAGCAAAAATGGAGAAACCTTCGTTTCTCCATTATCTGTTGAGTTTACATCAGGTTGTGTTGATGCAGGCCTAGCTGTTATAGATGCCAGTGTGACTAGTATCGGTGGTGTTGCGCGTTCAACATATAGAGCACAAGGTTGTGTTGGCGCTGACTTAATAACAGCAACAGTTATTACTGGTGGTAATACTGTTTCTGCTTCTACGGTAGTGAACGTCTCTGCTGCAAATGTTGGCTCTTTAGAGTTTTTAGATGTATCTGAACCAGTTATTGCGCTTAAAGGTACCGGCGGCGCAAACAGAAAAGAAACCTCTGTTGTTCGCTTTAGGTTAATTGACGAAAATGGCAATGTACTCCCAGCTCGAACTGTAAACTTTAAGTTAGCAACGGAAGTCGGTGGATTGAAGTTAGGTCAGTTATCAGGTTTCACTGATGCTGATGGTGTAGTACAAACTGTTGTGCAGTCAGGAGTAGTGCCAACGCCAGTCAAAGTGATAGCTTCCAGTGAGCAAAACGTTGATGGTGAGAATGTAATTGTAACAGCACCATCTGATGTTTTGGTGGTCAGCACTGGTATTGCTGACCAAAATAGTTTTTCACTATCTCGTTCGCAATTTAATGTGCATGGTTTAAATGTTGATGGCACTGAAGTCGATGTTAATGTTCGCTTAGCTGACCATTTTAACAATCCAGTGCCCGATGGAACTGCGGTTAGTTTTATTACCGAAGGTGGGGTTATTGAGCCCAGTTGTACTACATCTAACGGGGGATGTTCAGTTAAGTGGCGTAGTAGCAACCCACGGCCGTTTGCTGAGTTTATAGTTGAGGGCGGAATTACTCGCAGCTTTTACGGAAATACTATCGCAGATAAATGCGATAGTGGACTACCATGTCCGCTTGGTATTAAAAATAATGATAATACAGCGTTTGACTTACCTTTAGGCGGGAGAGCAACGGTACTCGCTTATGCTATAGGTGAAGAAACATTTTCTGATTTAAATGGCAATGGTTATTTTGATGAAGAAGACTTCTTTGATGATCTTTTTGATAAGCCAGAAGCCTTTATTGATAATAATGAAGATGGAACATTTGGTGGAAAAAATTGTGAAACCGCAGCTGAACTGTGCTCTGCGGCTAATTCTGCAGGGGATGAATTTGAGGAATTTATAGATTTTGATGGCAATGCCCAGTGGACTCAACAAAATGGTTTATACAATGGCTTATTGTGTCGCCCAGAAGATGATGCAGCAGGTATATGTACACGAGAAATGATAAATGTATTTCAAAATCAAGAGATCGTAATGTCGAGTGATAACGCTCACTTTAGATTGGTAACATATGCCGACGAATGTACTGATATACAAGGCGTAACTGCTACAGAAGTACATGTTAATAGTGACATAAATAGTAACTTAGTACATAAGGTACAAAATGATTTAACTAGCCAAAAAATGTGTCAAATAACTGAAGTGGATTTAACGTCAGCTACCGGCCAAGAGAGTATTAATTTGACCGTGTTTATTGCTGATATATTTAATAATCCATTGCCTGTAGGTACAGGAGTAACGATATTAACAGATAATGGTGTACTCAGTGGCGAGCCAGAAAATTATGCCTTCCCGAATACAACGAGTCGAGTTCCGGTTAGCTTATCATTTGCGCTTGGTCGTGAGCCTGCAGATAATCGCAATGATATCACAAGTGGCTTTTTAGAAATTAAAACAACAGCACCATCAGGATTAGTTTCATCTTTATCAGTATCAGTTAGAGATGATCCAAAAGTACCTTAAGATTGTTTAGTTTTAAAAAATGCCAACCATAAGGTTGGCATTTTTGTTGCTATTCTATATATTCCACTGCAAATACCTTAAAACACCGTTTTGTCTAAATTAACGACAATAATTGTTTAATTATTCATTAAAAGCAGAAAAGTTTGTATTAAAAGCTTGTAACAATTGGTGTTTGTAGATATACCTATAAATATTCGCGCCCGTAAATGGGCAAAACACATTTAAAATACTTGGTTAGAAATAGGCAACTATGGGCAAATCGCTAGTAATTGTAGAGTCTCCTGCTAAGGCTAAAACAATTAATAAATATTTAGGAAACGATTTTATCGTCAAGTCCTCTATTGGACATGTACGAGATCTTCCTACCTCCGGTTCAGGCAAAACCAAAACGGCTGCTGTAAAAACACCTGCAGAAGTACGTAAAATGGCACCAGAAGAAAAGGCCGCGTACAAAAAACAGCGTGATTATACAAATTTAGTAGCTCGAATGGGGATTGATCCAGATAAAGGCTGGGAGCCACATTACGAAGTATTACCAGGTAAAGAAAAAGTTGTTCAAGAATTACAAAAGCTCGCTGAAAACGCTGACCAAATCTATCTCGCAACGGATTTGGATAGGGAAGGAGAAGCGATTGCTTGGCACCTGCAAGAAATTATCGGTGGAGAGCCAGAAAAGTATAAGCGTGTCGTATTCAATGAGATAACTAAAAATGCCATTCAGGCCGCCTTTGAGGCCCCTGGTGAGCTAAATACCGACATGGTCTATGCCCAGCAGACTCGTCGCTTTTTAGATCGTGTTGTAGGCTTTATGGTATCGCCATTATTGTGGCAAAAAGTTGCCCGTGGTTTATCCGCTGGACGAGTACAGTCTGTCGCAGTACGTTTGTTAGTTGAGCGCGAGCGTGAAATTAAAGCGTTTATTCCTGAAGAGTTCTGGGATATTCATGCCGATGTGAAAAATACCGAGTCGGCACTTCGTTTAGAGGTGTTCAAACAAGGTGATAAAGCCTTTAAGCCAGTCAATGAAGCGCAAGCTATGGCAGCTACTGCATCTTTAGAGCAAGCTGAATATAAAGTTGTTAGTGTTGAGGAAAAGCCAAGTAAAAGTCGTCCTAGTGCGCCACTAATTACTTCAACAATGCAACAAGCTGCGAGTACGCGTTTAGGCTATGGCGTTAAAAAGACCATGATGTTAGCGCAACGTTTGTATGAAGCAGGTTATATCACCTATATGCGAACTGACTCAACCAACTTGTCGAAAGATGCAGTTGCAATGTGTCGCGAGTATGTTTCGCAGCAGTTTGGTGATAAGTATTTACCAAAAGAAGCTATTAGTTATAGTTCAAAAGGCAATGCACAAGAGGCGCATGAGGCGATCCGTCCTTCAAGTGTTACTGTATTATCTGGTCACCTAGATGGCGTAGACCCGGATGCTAAAAAGCTTTATGAATTAATTTGGCGTCAATTTGTTGCGTGTCAAATGGTCCCTGCTGAATATGACTTAACAACATTAACTGTTACTGCCGCCGATTTCCAATTAAGAGCCAAAGGACGGGTGTTACGTTTTGATGGTTGGACTAAAGTACAACCAGCAGTTCGAAAAAAGAACGAAGAAGATCAATCACTACCAGCTATTAAAGAAGGCGAGATATTAAGCCTTGTTGAACTTGATCCAAAACAGCATTTTACTAAGCCGCCAGCACGCTTTAGTGAAGCGAGTTTAGTAAAAGAACTTGAAAAACGTGGTATTGGTCGTCCATCTACCTATGCATCAATTATTTCAACGATACAAGATCGTGGATATGTCCGTGTTGAAAACCGTCGTTTCTTTGCAGAAAAAATGGGTGAAATTGTCACCGATCGTTTAGTTGAGAACTTTACTGATCTGATGAACTTTGACTTTACTGCAAAAATGGAAGGCCGGTTAGATGATATCGCTGAAGGTGAGCGTGTCTGGACACAGGTACTTGACAAGTTTTACGCTGATTTTTCTACACAACTGACTTTAGCCAGTGGTGAAGAAGATGAAGGTGGGATGCGTAAAAATGAAATGGTCGAAACTGATATTGACTGTCCAACATGTGGCAGAAAAATGGGTATTCGAACAGCCTCTACTGGCGTTTTCTTAGGCTGTACAGGCTATAATTTACCGCCAAAAGAACGTTGTACTACCACTATGAACTTAGTGTCAGGTGATGAAGCGGTTGCCGCTGACGTTGAAGATGTCGAAACCGAAACATTGATGCAAATGAAGCGTTGCCCAATTTGTGAAACGGCAATGGATTCATACCTGATAGATGAAACTCGTAAATTACATGTTTGTGGTAATAACCCTGCTTGTAAGGGTTATGTCGTTGAGCAGGGCACGTTTAAAATTAAAGGCTATGATGGCCCTATCATTGAATGTGATAAATGCTCATCAGATATGCAGCTTAAATCAGGGCGCTTTGGTAAATACTTTGGCTGTAGTAATGATGAGTGTAAAAACACCCGTAAATTACTGCGTAACGGCGAAGCAGCGCCACCAAAAGAAGACCCTGTTCAGTTACCAGAGTTAGAGTGTGAAAAATCTGATGCATACTTTGTGCTACGTGACGGCGCTGCAGGTATTTTCTTAGCAGCGAATACCTTCCCTAAATCACGTGAAACTCGTGCCCCTAAAGTGGAAGAGTTACAGCGTTTTAGAGATCGTATTTCACCTAAGTTTTATTATCTAGCTGATGCACCAGTAAAAGATCCTGATGGTAACTTAGCAATTGTTCGTTATAGCCGTAAGAATAAAGAACAATATGTAATGACTGAGGTTGACGGTAAAGCAACAGGCTGGACTGCACATTTCAATGCAGGAAAGTGGGTTGAAGAGGCAAAGAAGAAAGCCGCACCTAAGAAAAAACCAGCCGCTAAAAAGGCAACAGTCAAGAAAGCCGCACCTAAAAAAGCCGCTGCAAAAACAAAAAAGGACGCTGAGTAGAATACTAAGCTCTGAAAACAAAAAAACCGGAATGCACACCCTTGTGTCAATTCCGGTTTTTTTATATCAAAAATTATGCCTTTAGAGGCATTTTTGACGTTAGATTTTTACGTCAGTGACTTTTTTATAGCCTTCTGATTCAAGTTCATCATTTACGCACTTTAGTACGTATGGTTTAAGCTCTTCATTGCTGATGTCGTCGTCTTTAGCCCAGTTTAAACACATCTCAGTGTATTCTTTAATTGTTTCGGCGGAAGCTTCAACAGCATCGTCAGCAACAGCAAAAGTTGCATAAACTGCAAATAATGGCGCTACGATAAGCGCTAGCAATGCTTTTTTCATTCGTGTATTCCTAAAAAATGTAGTGACTGCTGTTTTATATTCAAAAACAACAGTGATCCAATCAAGCAACATGCTGTTGGTAAGTGATTCTTAAACGAAATGATAATAAAAGATAACGAAATATTTTTATCGTAAAGACAAATATAATGTAATAAGAGACGGTAAAATAATGAGAAACTTATGTTAATCAATGCTATCTTACGCCAGCTATCAATTTAGGAATAATTATGTCTCAAAGCCAACTACCTGACACCACACCTCGTGTTGCATCTAAACTAGAACAGTTTGTTGAAAGCTTTATTTTTCGAGCCCGCTGGCTACTAGCTCCCTTTTTTATAGGCTTACTCGTTGCAATTGTACTGTTACTTTTGAAGTTTTTTAAATACCTGTATCAAATGGCGATAAATACATTTAGCGCTACTAATGAGCAACTACTGGTGGGTATTTTGACCTTGGTTGATACCGCATTACTGGCAGGATTATTATTAATAATTATTTTTAGTGGCTATGAAAATTTTGTTTCTAAATTAAATATTGGTAATCATGAAGATCGCCCTGCATGGATGGGTAAAGTAGGTTTTTCTGGTCTTAAAATGAAATTGATCAGCGCAATTGTTGCCATTTCTGCAGTCGAACTGTTAAAGGTGTTTATAAGCTCTACTAGTCACTCAAGTGATGAATTGATGTGGAAAGTAATAATTCATGTTACTTTTGTGATATCAGGTGTGCTATTTGCTCTCACTGATTTTATAAATAGCAAAACTCACAATCATTAAATAGCAGATAACGCAACGCTATCTGCCTATATGTTTTGTTATTTAAAGATACTCAACCACATAGCCTTTAAACTCGGTTCTTTTGCGTACATATTCATACCCATTTTAAAAATACGAGCGGCAAATATACGTAAGTAATAAAAACAGCCAATACTGAGAAGCAGGGATAAGAGTGCTTGCCAAATTGGTATTTCAACTAATGACATGCGCACCGGCATAACCGCAAATGCCGTGATCGGCAAGTAACTAAGCACGATTGTTAAAACACTGTTTGGTGCATCGATAACAAAAAATGCAATCACGATAGGTGCCAATGGCAGCATCATTAAGGCACTTTTACTACTGTGATTAGGATCATCAATACCCGCTGCGATCGCAGCCATAAATGCAGCGCAGATGCCAAGACCTACAATCGCATAGGCTAACAACCAAGGCAGTAATGACCAATTAATAAAGTCTAAATTGAGGGCTTGTTGTTTAATGATAACGGTAAAAAATAGCATCGATAAAATAATCGATAGCAAGGTGCCAATCATGGTTTTTACTGCAAGTAATATTTGCCCAAGTAGCTTACCATCTATCCATGTTTGTGGTGTCATGGTGGCTAGCAATTGCTCCGTTACGCGGTTTTGCTTTTCACCGGTAATACTGACAAAGAGTTGGCTAAAGATCCCAAACATCGCAACAAATAATAATATCAGTACCCCAACTGCTGTGTATGTTTGACTACGATCAGCTTGATTTTTCAAAAGCTCGTCAAGTACCCTATGTTCAATTGAAATATTTTTCGTCAATCCTAGTCGTTGTTGCTCGCTTAAGCCTAAGCTATCAAATTGAGCTTGTTGCAATTGCGCTCTAAGGAGCGATTGCAATGTTGTTTGCCATGCTGATTTTACAGCCGTTATTAACGTATATGAGTGAGTCGCTTGGTCAAACTTAAGTACGCCATCATAGCCAGTATCCTCAGCTAAATTTGCAATGATGGCAGTTAAATCATCATGTTTGGTAAACTTAAATTGTGTCGATGTAGGCTCTGTTTTGACGCTAAACTCGAGGTTGCTTACTAAATGATAACCTTGTTCAAGTTGACTGTTTGCAGTGGCAAAAAAATAAATAACTCCAGCAATAGCGAGCATGATCAACTTCGAAATAATTTCTTGTTTTAATTTAAAAAAATGCAAGAACTCCCATTTTGCAACAATCCAGAGCTGTTGCTGTGTAAGCGATGATTTATTCATAGCGTCGTTCCTTGATCCAGTTTAGCGTTATGCTCAGCTACTGCGTGTAAATAAATTGCATGCAGTGACTGAGCTTTATTTTTGAGTTCACATATTTCCCCGATGCTGATTAACTGAGGAAGTAACTGGTTAAGTGATTGGTGTTGCTTTAGGGTGATAGTTAGTTGCTGTGCTTTTATTTGCTCAACACAATAATGTTCACATAGTTGCTCAAAGTAAGTTTGATTAATTGGATCGTTGAATACGACTTGAATACTATTATTTTGCGCGCTTTGAAGTATATTACTGAGTTTGCCGTATAAAACACTTTCACCTTGATTTAATAGCAATACCCGATCAGCAAGTTTTTCTACCATCGCCATCTGATGTGCACTTAAAATAACGGTCATGCCTTGCTGTTTTAATTGCGCTAAAAATTCAACAACTAATTCCTGATTAATAGGATCTAAGCCAGAAAATGGCTCATCTAAAATTACCCATTTGGGCTTATGTAAAATTGCAGTGATCAATTGGATTTTTTGTTGGTTCCCTTTAGAAAGTGATTTTAAGGGGTCATTCAAGCGTGCGGTTAAATTAAATTTAGCTAACCAATAGTCACAGCGCTGCGTAAATTCGCTATCTTTTACGCCGTGTAATGCTGCAAAAAATTGTAGATTTTGTTTTATTGTTTTTTCTGGATAGAGGCCTCGGTCTTCTGGTAGATAGCCCAGTAAATGTGCCGGAATAGATGAATACGCTTGTCTTGCATCATTGAGTTGAATAGAGCCACTATCTGGAGAGGAAAAACCAACGATCATTTTTACTAATGATGATTTCCCCGCACCATTGGGGCCAAGTAAAGCAAAAATCTCTCCTGGTTGCACATCAAATGACAGCTTATTCACCGCAGTAACCGTTTTATAGTGTTTTTCAAGGTTGTTAATAATTAACGACATGTGATCCCTACAATATTGTTTTTTTTGAGTTTAATCGGTTACAACCAAGAATGTAACTACTACCAGAGATGAAATTGTAAGCAAAGATTATGCAATAATTAAATAAGAAGTGTGCAGACACTGCAGTTAATACATATTTGCAAAGCTAATGCATTACAATCACAAGCAGATTAACTTTGTCTTGATGATAGTTAGGTATTTATTAATTTATTTTTCAAATACTTAACGATGAGCGCTGTAGTCTTACAGTTACTTTAGATGCGGTTCATGATGAAGCAAAACGACGGATAGTTTCGCTTTAATGAACGGTATGAGTTAGTCACTTAGGGTGCAAATCTTCGCCATTATAGGCATAATGAACGCGATATTTCGCGAGATTGGTGTAAGCAATGATAAAACAGTTTTTAGACGATCCAACTTTATTACTCAACGCCGTTGGTGAGGGAATATATGGCTTTGATTTAAGTGGTAATGCGGTATTTGTAAATCCCGCTGCTGAACGCATGACTGGATGGCATGCAGATGAGTTGCTGGGTAAAAAAATTCATCAGTACCATCATCATAGTCACGCTGACGGACGGCCATATCCAGCAGATGAATGCCAGATTTATTGCACTATGTTTGACGGCAAGCATCGCCATGTTAAAGATGAGGTATTTTGGCGTAAAGACGGCAGCTGTTTCGCGGTAGAATATACATCTACACCCGTTTATAAAAATAATCAGTTGATCGGCGCTGTCGCGATATTTCGCGATGTATCAAAACAACACCAGACAGAGCACGCACTGCGTGATGCTTTAGCGCAAGTGAATCACTTAAGTGAGCAATTAAAAGAGCAAAATAGCTATTTGATAGCAGAACTTAATGAAGATTGGCAAGAGTCTGGTTTGGTAGGCAAAAGCCACGTATTTCAAACCATGCTTGAGCAAATAAAACTTGTTAGCCCGACCGATAGCACGGTATTGATTTTAGGTGAAAACGGCACAGGAAAAGAATTAGTTGCTCGTAACTTACATCGCTTAAGTGGGCGCAGTGGGCAATCCTTTATTAAGGTTAATTGCGCCGCATTTACGCCAAGCTTACTTGAATCTGAGTTATTTGGTCATGAAAAGGGGGCTTTTACGGGGGCTAAGGAGCATCGTAAAGGACGTTTTGAGTTGGCTAATAATGGCACCATTTTTTTAGACGAAATTGGAGAGCTTGCTCTTGAAGCGCAAAGTAAGTTGTTACGGGTATTGCAAGAGCATGAATTTGAACGTGTTGGCAGTAGTCAAACACGTAAAGTTAATATTCGTGTAATTGCTGCGACTAATCGTGACCTATGGGCCATGGTGCAGTCAGGATGCTTTAGAATAGATTTATATTATCGACTAAATGTATTTCCAATCACAGTTCCACCACTGAAAGCGCGTAAAGAAGATATTCCATATTTGTGTAGTAATTTAATTGCGCAATTAAATAAACGTCTTGGTAAACAGCTCAAAGGACTCAGTGAAAAAGCCATAACACAGCTACAAGCTTATGATTGGCCGGGTAATATTCGTGAATTACAGAATGTACTAGAGCGAGAGGCTATTTTATCAAAGCAGTCTGTATTGCAGTTATCGCAACCACTTGATGCCAATGCTAGCGCTAACCTAAACACGGATCTGAGCCTTGACGAAGCGCAGAGACAGCATATCATCGCAGTATTAGAATTATCAAATTGGCAAATTTCTGGCAGTCAAGGCGCGGCAGTTAAATTAGGCATGCCGGAGAGTACGTTACGATCAAAAATGCGCAAGTTGATGATCCGTAAAAATCGTTAAATATCACGGCACTCGCTAAATGTCGCGATTTTAGCGAGTTTATTAAATAAAAATTCATTAATATTCAACTACTTAATTTAATTTCTGTTTGGTCTGAAACTTGCAAACTTACGGGCCTAACCGTCACAGTAAGTAGTTATTATGAAATTTGATATTAAAGAAGAAGATATGATCATCAAGCCCTATAAGCATGAAGGGCCTATTTATATCCGTGAGCAAAAAGGATTTTTCCAGCGTATTCGCCGTAACCTTGGTTGGTTACTCATGCTTACATTCATTCTTATTCCTTGGATCCCATACAAAGGCCAGCAAGCGGTATTGCTAGATGTTGCGAGTCAAAAGTTTGCTATTTTTGGGCTGACCTTACTGCCCCAAGATTTTATGATCTTGGCGTTGTTATTTATGTTAGGTGCTTTTGCGTTGTTTTTTGTTACCAATTGGCTTGGCCGGGTATGGTGTGGATATACATGCCCACAAACAATTTGGATGCTGATGTTTTCATGGGTGGAGCAACGTATAGAGGGAACACGTAATCAACGTATAAAGTTAGATAAATCCGCGTGGACGTTATCAAAATGGCAGAAAAAAACAATCAAGCATAGCGCTTGGTTAATCATATCATTGTTTACAGCAACGTCATTTATGGCTTACTTTATTCCGGCTAAAAGCTTGTATGGGGATATGTTTACTCTGCAATGGTCGGGCATCACTAGTTTTTGGGTATTTTTGTTTGCCTTTTGTACTTATGGAAATGCCGGTTTCTTAAGAGAAAAAATGTGCACTATTGCTTGTCCATACTCACGGTTTCAGGCTGTAATGTTTGATAAAGATACATTACTTGTCACTTACGATAGTGCGCGTGGGGAAAGTCGTGGTCCACGTAAACGTAAGGCCGATCCTAAAGCGTTAGATTTAGGTGATTGCGTAGATTGCAATTTATGTGTGGAAGTGTGCCCGGCAGGGATTGATATTCGTAACGGCTTACAATATGAATGTATTAACTGTGGTTTATGTATCGATGCATGTGACGATACAATGGATAAGTTTGGCTATCAAAAAGGCTTGATCAAGTACGCAAGCGAAAAACAGATGGCTGGCGAGCAAACTAATCCATACCGGTTGAAACTGGTTGGTTATGGCGCACTCACGGTTTTATTAATGGTCAGTATGTTAGCGTGGTTAGTTCAACGCACGCCAATCGAAGTGTCAGTACTGCGTGATCGTAATGCATTATATCGAGTAAATTATGAGGGCTTAGTTGAAAACCCTTACACCTTGACAATAATTAATAAAACACAACAGTTACTGCATTACCGAGTAGCGATTACCGGTCTTGATGTGGCTAAGTTACAGAGCCCTCAACTTACAGCTGTCGAGCCTGGTCAAATGAAGCGCATCCCGGTCACTGTGGTTGCCGATGGCTATGATTTACCAAGTAAGCTCAATGAACTTGATTTTGTGATCACAGCCGAAGAAGATAGCAGTATTAATACATCAATAAGCAGTGTGTTTTATCGTAACTAAGTTATGCAGAGTGAAATTGAGCTGCATTATCGTTCATTGTTTGGTGAACAAAGGTTTTAGCTTGCACTAAACATTTAAACAGACGATGGCGAACATCCACGCTAAGGCCTGCATTTTGAATAATGCGTTGCATTTGATTGATTACGATAGCTGAATCAAAAATATAAGCGCTAGCAATACATCCATTACGAACCATGGCAGAGGCCAACACTGTAAGTTGTTGCTCTGCCTGAGGAGTTGCAGCCAACAAATTTTGAGAATCACTGATATATCCCCATGGTTTATTGGCAAGCTGACTAACCTGCTCAAATAAGCCATTGCTAAATGAGGTTACTAAACTGGCGTTAAGATTCCCGCAAAAATTAGCAATGATTATATTTTGCTCGCGGTGTAAACTAACCTGTCCATGTTTATTGCTAAATTTCAACGTGCTTCCTTGTAAGAAAATTTAAGAGCGCGAATTTTATACAATTAAAACGCGGAGTCTAGGTATTTTTTAATTTTTTATAAATTTGCATTAATTAATCAGTGAATAATATATAACCAGATTAAAAATGTCAGAATAGGGCCTAAATATAATTACCAATAGACCCTCGCAATAATTATTTTGTAAGCAGGTGATCTAATGCACCTTTAATTGCAGCCACCTGTGCTGTAATACATAGCTCATCTGTTGCCGTCGGACTATCTGGGTACACTTCTGTTGTGGTGACATACTGTGCATCTGTAAAGCCCATGCATAAACCGAGTTCTCGTGCTGCATAATTGATCACACCATGTTGTTCTAATGGCACTCCAATGAGTTGATTGTTTTCATCACTGGGGGCAATTTGAGTCACATTAGCAACAGTGTCAATAATCGCTTTTTGGAATTGCGGTTCAGGTTTATTGCTATCAGCGACAAGATAAAAACCATCAGGAATATTCCAATTAGTGTTCACTTTGCCATCACGAGCCGCAAGTGCAGGGCGAAACTCACTGTTGTCAGTGTCAGTTGTTTCATGCAGATCAATATGCGCTAATAAAGGTATATTTTGTGCTTTAATATAATTTATTAGTGCTGCTGACTCTGGTGCTGGGCTTGATGAATAAAACGAACGGTTTGGATCTATGGCTGCTGGGTTCCAGCGATTAATGGTTTCATATCCCCACGGGCTAATACAAGGAGCAACCAGTAAGTTAAACTCTTTAGCGTATTTCATACCTAGCGTTTTCATAAAATGTAATGCGCCATGAACACCGCTTGTTTCATAGCCATGTACGCCACCGGTGATCAATATGCTCGGTTTATTCGATGCCCACTGTTTTGATTTAATAATAAAAAGAGGGTAGCGAGTAGGATCAAAACTGAGCGCACCATATTGCTCAACCTCGAAATCATTATCCAGTTCGTTGATTAAAGTTACAACTTCAGATTGATAGCTACGTTTAATCGTTTGTAGGTTAAACCAGCACTGTTTATCTTTATCATTCCAAGGCGTGCCTTGAGTACCTATTGGATAGTTATTTTCGCTCATAGAACCTTCATTTATTACAATAAAGGTTTAGCTTATCGCTGTACTAACCTCACTGCAACTAGCTGCGACTAATACACAACTGTGAATTATATTTATAAGCTGTTTGAGGACTCATATAAATTGGCATTTTGGCGCTTATGGGCTTCAAATAAATAAGCCCTTAGATGTTCTTTCCCTTGATGAATATGAGTGATCTTGGCAGCCATGCCTCGCTTACTAAAGCGTACCGGTTTGATGTCGATAGTAATATTTTTTTTGTTTGGAAGGGTTAATTTTATCTGTTGCTCAATCGCTAAAGGAGCTTTTTGAGTCGTTGATTTTAGAAAAAGTCCAGTACTTGAGATTGATTCAACTTCAAAGTCTTGGCTCTGAATATTGAGGTTCCCGCCACGCCAACAGCGCTTTATTCCTTGTGTGTCGATGACCTCTGGTGCGCTTAATACAGGGGTTACAACGCCTGTTTTATCAATTCTTATTTCAAGTGGAAACCATAATTGATAATCGCCAACTTCAGCCAGTAGTGTTAATTTTGTATTATTTAGTAATTCAGCAATATTGGCAGGGATAGAGCTTTGTAATGTCAGTGTATGATTGTCCCTCAATTTTGAAGGAACCGTCACTTGGAAAAGATCTGATATAAAATTTAGTTCTTCATTGGTCATATCCATTTAGCATCTAATCCCATGCGGGCGATAATGTAGTTAATACCGTATTTTAAGTCGAGAGTTTATTCATACAATAATGTATAACGGCAGTGTAATAACATACTTGAGTTATTTAAGAAAATAAGCATATTGTGCGCCACAAAGTCGTCTTTTTGGATTGTTAAAATATATAAGAGCTAGCACTTTTATACACTGTCAGATGATAAATCTACCCCTATTTATTCTTACATGATAGTTTTTTGTTTGTTTAATAAACAGTGGCTAAGTTTTATTGCTAAAATAACGTAAATTACTGGACCTGATAAAGTTATTAAGGGTATTTTTAAATTGCGATTTCACTTTTATATTGTTTACATTAATCAACTACTCTTTACGAATTTTCTCACGCCGAATATTTGCATCTGCTTACATTCCTTTAAATTATTCTGGTGTACTTCCAAGTGCATGTTTTTATGCACACGTAATTAATGGGCAATGTATATGGACTATATTTTCTATCAACAATCAATAATTAACTTCATTGCACAATATGCTGGTAATTCTAAATCACAATTAACAGCGATGGTTGATGACACGCGCAGTATTTTAAGAGTTGATGCGTATAGGCTTTTTGAAAATATTCTTTTAAATTATCAACAATTGGGAGTAATTGAATATAGTAAAGTAGATTGCCTACTTAAAAGTGTTGCCGTGAATTTGAAAACTTCAAGTGAGTCTGAGTATTTTCTCGTTTCACAGTTAGCAACCTGGTGGCAAGAATGGCATTTCGCGCTATCGATGCGCGTAAAAACGAGTCAAAATAATGCTGTTATCGTGCAAAATAGTGATTACTCAACGCAAGATAATAAACCACTAACCCGCCAGCATGATTTGAGTGAGTACGTTAATTTATTTACGCAAGTGCCAATACCGTTGTGTAATGTATGTATGCTCACCGAGAATATAATCCGTATAAACCAACGTTTTGTAGATGTGTTCGGTTACACTATTGAGGATATTCCAACACTTAATGATTGGTGGCTTAATGCTTACCCAGATCCACATTATCTGATGTGGGTGCGACAAACGTGGCAACAAGCTCTTAGCTTTGCGTTAGAAAATGATACTGATATTGAACCACAAGTTTATTGTGTTACTTGTAAAGATGGCTCCCATATAATGATGGAAATTTCGGGAAGATATTTTAGGCACGAATTTTTAGCTATATTTAAGGATGTAACACAGCATTTAGCTGCTGAAGATACACTTCGAGACATGGCATTTTTAGACTCATTAACACAAATTGCCAATCGACGTTGTTTTGATGAGAAGTTGGCCAATGAACTTGAATTAATGAATAAAAAAATAAAGCCGTTATCAATGATCTTAATCGATATTGATTATTTTAAGCAATACAACGATAACTACGGTCATATTAAAGGCGATGAATGCTTGTATCAAATTGCACAATGTATTGCAGTGGCCACGATGAATCACGAAAAGGACTTTGTTGCCCGTTTTGGCGGTGAGGAATTTGTGGTGTTACTGCCAGAGGCTGATCCGAAAAAGGCTTTACATAGTGCATTAGAAATCCAGCAAGCAGTTAATCAATTAGCTATTAAGCATGAATATACAGATATTGGCTATATAACACTAAGCATGGGCATTAAAACTTTGCATAATCCCCAAACTGGCGATTATATCTATTTTGCTGATGCGGCAGATAAAGCTTTGTACCAAGCAAAAAGACAAGGGCGTAATTGTATCGTTGTTAGTGAAGATTGATACAAAAAATCAGCTGAGCGCTACTAGGCATATTTGAAATAGCTGCGCTCAAGCACAGCTATAGTTCATCTGCGATTATTTTAAAATGGCCATTATCAATTCCTTTTAACGTATAGTCACCAATACGATAGCGGATTAAACGTAAAGTAGGGTGGCCAATATATGCTGTCATTCTTCTTACTTGGCGATTACGTCCTTCGGTAAGGGTAATACTGAGCCAACTGGTTGGAATGTTTTTTCGCTCTCTAACGGGAGGATTACGTGGCCATAAAGTTGGCTCATCTATGCGTTTAACAACGGCTGGTAATGTTAATCCGTCTTTGAGCTCGACGCCTTGGCACAGTTGTTTAATTGCTGCATCAGTTGGTTCACCTTCAACTTGTGCCCAGTAAGTTTTACTGGTTTTTTTGTTTGGCGCTGTTAAAGTGTTTTGTAATTTCCCACAATTAGTGAGCAATAGCAGGCCCTCACTGTCTCTATCTAATCGTCCTGCAGCATATACATCTTTAATGGTAATAAAGTCAGCTAAGGTTTGTCTGTTTGCTTCATCAGTAAACTGGCACAGCACATCAAATGGTTTATTAAATAAGACAATTTTTCGCTCACTGGCGGCAATGGCTGGTTTTATCTCGCGCTTTATTGAGTTATTCACTTTTTTGGTTGTAATTGCACCGCGATTATAGCTACGGCCGCTATTTCGGCGTTTTGCTGTATTATTTGGTTTAGCTATTGTCATTGCTAGATGCACCGTGCGGGTTTTGGTAAGCCAGCAATTTTAGTTGCTTGCTTAGCTGGGCCTTTAGGAAAAAGAGTATACAGATAAATACTATTGCCTTTATCTTCACCCAGTGCTTTTGCCATTGCTTTAACTAACATTCTTATTGCTGGGCTGGTGTTGTACTCCAAATAAAAATTACGCACAAAATGAATCACTTCCCAGTGTTGGGAGGTTAATTCAATGTTTTCTTGCTCGGCAATAACGCAGGCTAATTGTTCACTCCATAACGAGTGATCAAGTAAGTAACCTTGTTTATCCGTGTCGATAATTTGATTATTAAATTCAAGCATGTATTACCACGTAATAGAGTGAGATGTTGCTAATGTTAGTGCGACAAAGTCGTCATAACTAAGCGAGTGATCGGGCTGATTGATTGTGATATCTCGTACCTTGGCGTCATCAGCAAGTATTAATAAGTGCGTTGCAAGCTGTCTAAATTGAGCAATCGCAAAGCATGCGTCACTTAATAATAATACTTTGTCTGCTGACTGGATCAGGTTAACTAATTGATCCGTGTTGTAATAGCCAAGTGGCTTGGAAAATATGTGTAAAGTGCTCATAAGTTCACTATGTGTTGTTGCTGGGCTATAAGTTGAGTTTGCTGCTGATAATTAAGCGCTTTTACTTCTACTAACAAGTTATGTTTATCAAGGCCATACTCGAGCAGAGACTTTTCACATACATAAATGTTTTCAACATCGTAAATTTCTAGCGTTCTGATGGTCTTAAAGTAGTTCTTTAAACCTATATGCTCAGGTTGTTGATGTTTTTTTAGGGCTAGTACCGCAGGGCCGCTAAATAACCAACTAATATTTTGCTCAACAGCAGCGAATATTAATGTCATATCTAATGCATCACGAATATGTAAATCATCGAAAGGACTATGGTGGCTTAAAACTAATACATTGATCATTTAAATTGCACCCATTTATCCGCATCACTGGCAAGCATTGCAAACTCAGCTAACCCTGCGACTGCAAAAACACCGGTATTATTTATATCAAGGCCACGCTTTTCGGCAGCAGTAACACACAACATAAGATGAATCCCTTGCTCATGTAATTGTTGCCATAAAGCATTAATCGCTAATTCATCAGCTGCCAAATCTAGTTGCTCGCTGGCATGAAAAACGCCGTTTTGATACAAAAAAATGGCATCAATGTTATGCCCTTGTGTTAAACATGCTTGTGCAAATTTCACCAAACGTTGCGTGGTATCATGATCCGATGGTGCGCTGTGCAGAGAAAGTACAAATCGTGCCAAAACTATTCCAATAAAAAAGCCCCTAAAGAGGGGCTATTTTAACAGAACTATTTAATTAGTCATTATTTGCGCCAAGCAGTGCAAGCAATGAAGTAAACAAGTTATATACACTTAAATATAAAGAGACTGTAGCGCGAATATAGTTTGTTTCGCCACCGTTGATGATGCGGCTTGTATCAAACAAGATTAAGCCAGACATGATCAATACAACCGCTGCATTTAATACCATAAACATTAGCGAGCTGCCGATGAAGATATTAACAATGCTGGCCACAATCACAACAATAAGGCCTACCGTTAAAAAACCGCCCATAAAAGAGAAATCTTTTTTAGTATTTAGTGCATACGCAGACAAACCAAAGAAAATCAGTGCAGTTGATCCTAACGCTTGCATGATAAGCATTGGGCCATTTGGCATCGCTGCATAATGGTTAAGTAACGGACCAAGTCCCGCACCCATTAAACCCGTAAAAGCGAATACCCATGCAACGCCTGACGCGCTTTCGGCTTTTTTATTTACAACAAATAAAAGGCCAAATGAAATAAGAGTAAAAACTAACCCCATAAAATAAGGTAGTTGTAATGCCATTGAGATACCAGCCGTCACAGCACTAAATGCTAATGTCATGGCCAATAAGAAATAGGTGTTTTTAAGTACCTTGTTTGTTTCAATGGTCGACATAACCGGTCTAGCGGTATTGTACGAATGATTAAATGCCATTTTAGAGCTCCTTTAGAAACCTATTGTAAGTTCCGATAATTAAACTGAAGTTAGATTACCAAGACTTCTATATTTGGGCAAACCTTTGTAGTTCAATAGACCGATAATTAAAAAGAAAAGTTCAATTTAGTGTGAATTTTACTCAGTGGTGAGTTAAGAATATACAAATCAATGGTTTTTTAAGCACTTGAACACTTTTTTGAAAAAAAAGCTTCACAAAGAGCACTGCCTTCTCTATTATGCAGGCCGTGCGGAGAGATGGCAGAGTGGTCGAATGCACCGGTCTTGAAAACCGGCAGGGGTTTATAGCCCCTCTAGGGTTCAAATCCCTATCTCTCCACCACCTAATTAAAATAATTGCGAGTACACTCTTATTCGTGATTTATAAATGTTTCGGAGAGATGGCAGAGTGGTCGAATGCACCGGTCTTGAAAACCGGCAGGGGTTTATAGCCCCTCTAGGGTTCAAATCCCTATCTCTCCACCATATAAAATAGCCCGCTAAATTAGCGGGCTTTTTTGTGCCTAAGTTTTATGTAGTTATTTAATTACGACCATAGTCTCTATTTCGATGTTGTAAAACATCATGCATTCTTAGTATTTATTCAGGTATGATTTTAAGGACGCATTATGAAACATCGGCTTGCAAAAAGTGTTGGGTTATCATTACTTTCACCTGTGATCATTGGTAGTGTGTTAGGAGTTTATTATGCATTAACGCTCAATACCGATCCGCTGACTACCTTTTTCCAGTTACTTATGAGTGCGATAGCTAACGCGCATATTGTCGGTTTAACCATGGCTGCTTTTGTAGTACCCGGATATTTATTGATGTACAAGTACGCGAAAGTTAATTATTCGGGAGTACTGACATTAGGTTTACTCGGTGGTGCAATTTTTAGTTACTTACTCAGTGCAACAGGTGGTATGGTCTTTTTAATTAATACCGCGATGTCAGCTTTAGCGGCGGGACTGTTTTTATATGGATTAAGGTTAGGTGCGATAAAACAACAGCCTCCTCAATAGCAGAATTATTAACCAAGCTTGCTGAAAATTAGGGCAAATTGCTTTTTTTTGCCCTGAAAAGGTTTCAATTATTGGCGACAAAGAGTACCTTTAGCTACTGTATGTTTGATAAGAAGTAGTTTGGTATGCAAAAGCAAGAATTTTACCAGTCATTAGTTAAACAAACTGAATCGCTAATTACTGGTGAACCTAACATTATTGCCAATATGGCGAATATTAGCGCGCTGTTATTTACGTCACTCGATGATGTAAATTGGGCTGGTTTTTATTTGATGGATTCACCAACTGAATTAGTACTTGGTCCGTTTCAAGGTAATCCTGCATGTATCCGAATTCCTGTCGGAAAGGGGGTCTGTGGAACTGCCGCTGCAACTGCGCAAACTCAACTTGTTGAAGATGTACATGCATTTGCAGGCCACATTGCCTGTGATGCGGCGTCAAACTCTGAAATAGTAATACCTATCCACAAAAATGGTGAGGTATTTGCTGTATTAGATATCGACAGCCCAAGTATTGCTAGGTTTGATGCTGATGATAAGCAAGGTTTAGAAGCACTCATCGCGTGCTTTGAGGCAACTATTGCATGAAAGACTTAGTAAATGTACAGGATTATCTGTTTGCCATCACTGATGTAGGTGATTGGGAAGGGGATGAAGAGCATGTAGCGGAAACGCTCAACGATTTAATCCACATTGCATGGGATCGTCTTCCTGATGATACTGAATGTGAATTAATTGATGAAATTATAAATGGTATTTGGGAACACCTTCGAGGTGATATGGCTGTAATTGAAGCCGACTTTGAAGAGCTGGTCGACTGGGTAACACACTACGTCGATTCGTCCCTTGATGAAAAGATGTGAAAAATAGGTTCTAAAATGGAAACCACAAACAAGCTAAAAGATATTAATGAAGTGTTGGAATTTTTATATCAAGAATTTCCGCAATGTTTTAAACAAAAAGACGGCATCAAGCCGCTGAAAGTAGGTATCTTTAAAGATATCGCTGAGCGAATTGAAGGTTCTGAAAAAGTTAGTAAGACGCAAGTACGTCAAGCACTGAGAAAATATACGTCTAACTGGCGTTATTTAGAAGCCGTGACTAAGTCTGAATTTCGTATTGATCTTGATGGAAATCAAGATGCTAAAGTGGAACAAGAGCACATTGATCATGCTCAAAAAGCACTTGAAGAAAGTCGTGCGAAAATGGCTAAACGTAAAAAGTCACAACGTCCACGTAATGATTCAGACACAAAATCTTACAAAAAGAAACCAGGCCAATTCGCTAAACCAGGCGATAAAAACGCTAAAGTTAATGCCACACCAGCAAAAGCTGCGCCGGTTAAACGTTCAGGTAAAATTGAACCTTTACCAGCAAGTGAGGTCAAGGTTAATAACAAAGTTAAAGTTAAACTTGGCCAAGCCCTTGTTAATGCAGTAATCACTGAAGTGAACAAAGAAGACGTTCATGTAGAGTTGGTAACTGGCATGCAAGTTAAAACTAAAGCAGACAGCCTGTACATTATTTAAGCTGTATATAAATTAAGGAGTTGTGTATGAGTCAGAAGTTTAAGCTCATTCCGTTAGTTGCCGCCCTGTATTCAGGTTTATTATTTGCATCAGATATTGCTGATGTTAATGATGTAGTTACAGCAAAAGACTTGCCAGTACTTACGCAAGAGAGTCAGCATAGTACGGCTAGCAAACGGGTGACAAACTTATTTACTCGTGCACATTATAAACCAATTCGTTTTGATGACGCACTTTCAAGTAAAGTGTTTGACCGTTATATCGAATCCCTTGATTTTAATAAAAGCGTCTTTTTGGCTGCGGATATTGCCTCATTTGAGCAATACCGCAACCAATTTGATAATGCATTAACGACCGGTAAACTTGATTTTACCTTTGATATTTTCAACCTAAGCATGCAGCGTCGTTTTGAGCGTTATGAGTATTCTTTAAAGTTACTTGAAACACCAATGACCTTTGATAAGGCTGATGAATATTACTTTGATCGTGAAGATGCTGATTGGGCAAAAACGCAAGCTGAGTTAGACGAGCTTTGGCGTGAACGTGTAAAATATGATGCACTACGATTAAAAATGACCGGCAAAGATTGGCCTGGTATCAAAGAATTATTAACTAAGCGTTATCACAATGCACAAAAACGTTTAGTGCAAACCAATAGTGAAGATGTATTTCAGATCGTAATGAACTCTTTTGCGCGAAGTATTGAAGCACATACCTCCTATTTATCGCCACGCAGAGCTGAACAGTTCAAAATGGACATGGATCTTGAACTAGAAGGTATTGGTGCAGTACTTAGCTACGACGAAGACTACACGGTTATTCGCAGCTTAGTTCCAGGCGGACCTGCTGATAAATCGGAGCAAATTAAAGCTGACGACCGTATTATCGGCGTTGCTCAAGACAAAGAAGAATTTGTTGATGTCATTGGCTGGCGTTTAGATGACGTAGTTGATTTAATCAAAGGACCAAAAGGCACTAAGGTGCGGTTACAATACTTAAAAGGTGCTGATGATCATGGCGCGCCTAAAGTAGTTGAAATTATTCGCGATAAAATTCGCCTCGAAGATAGAGCGGCAAAATCAGAAGTATTCAAAGCAAAATATTCTGATTTAACCAGCAAAATAGGTGTTATTGAGATCCCTGGTTTCTATAACAACTTGTCTAAAGACGTTAAAGTAGAATTGGCGAAATTAAAAGAAGCCAAAGTAGATGGCATTATAATTGACCTACGCCAAAATGGTGGTGGTTCATTATATGAAGCAACACAACTATCTGGTTTGTTTTTTGACCAAGGTCCAGTGGTACAAATTCATACTCTAAATAATCGCATTGAAGAGCAAAAAGACCGCGATGGTGTTACGTTTTACGACGGCCCCCTAACAGTACTTGTTGATCGGTACAGCGCATCTGCCTCTGAGATTTTTGCTGCAGCGATGCAAGACTATGGTCGAGCAGTAATAATTGGTGAGCAAACGTTTGGTAAAGGCACTGTGCAACAGCATAAGGGCTTAGGCCGTGCTTACGATTTATACGATAATCCACTTGGCAGTGTGCAATATACGATTGCAAAGTTCTATCGTATCAATGGTGGTAGTACACAGCATAAAGGTGTGATCCCAGATATTTCATTCCCATCAGCAATTGATCCAGCGGAATGGGGCGAAAGCCAAGAGGATAATGCATTACCGTGGGACAGTATCGTACGCGCCAAATATAACTCGGTTGATGACTTACACCCAGCTATTGCTTACTTAAGCAAAGCGCATGCTGAACGCATTAAATCAGAACCTGAGTTTAACTATGTTTTTCAAGATATTACGCGTTATAAAGAAGAGAAAGACCGGAAAACTATTTCTCTTGTAGAAGCGCAGCGTATTAAAGAAAAAGACGATGGTGAAGCGCGTGCATTAGCTCGTACCAATGAAAGGCTTACTCGTTTAGGTGAAAAACCAATCGAGAGCTTGGATGATGCGCCTGATGTCTTAGACGACTTAGATCCATTCTTAGAAGAAGCTGCATTAATTACCCAAGATTATATCAAGTTTGGTCGTGTAGCTAAGAAATAACTTGTTTTACAGGTTAATAAAAAAGGCGCTTTGGCGCCTTTTTTGCTGCCTAAAACTCTTGATATTGCTATAATTACTGATTAAACGCTGACAAAAGTAAGTAACTTAGTTAGGCTAAGCGTCGCGTCTGTGCTAAAAAATAATAATTAAACGCGCATAAAAATGCGCGTAGGAGTCTTAATTTTGAATTCACAAAAAGAAAAACCCATCCTACAGGCCAGCTTTTTCGATGCCTTGATCCCAATTTCTGTACTGATTTGTTTATTAGGTGCTGCGGTCTATTTATTTGGCGATAGTTCGTCATCAGGGCCGAATCAAATTGCGCTACTGTTTGCTACATTTACAGCTGCACTTATTGGCCTTAAAAATGGCTATACTTGGAAAAAACTTGAACAAGCGATGATAGAGGGGATCACTCTATCTTTGGGCGCTATATTAATTTTGTTAATGGTTGGCGCGCTGATCGGCACTTGGCTGCTGTCAGGCACTGTACCGACGCTTATTTATTATGGTTTACAGGTAATTAATCCTAGTTGGTTTTACGCAGCAAGCTGTTTAATTTGTGGCATTGTAGCAATGAGTATTGGTAGCTCTTGGACCACGGCGGCGACAATAGGTGTAGCGCTACTCGGTGTTGCTACTGGCCTTGGATTAGAGCAGACAGTGACGGCCGGTGCCGTAATATCTGGGGCTTACTTTGGCGATAAACTCAGTCCACTGTCTGAAACAACAAATTTAGCTCCTGCGGTTGTGGGAGCTGATTTATTCGAGCATATTCATCATATGCTATGGACGACTGTACCAAGTTTTGTGATTGCACTAATCATCTTTATTTTTATGGGCTTTAATGCCACAGCGTCAAGTGAGGCTGGGCGTATTGATGAAATAACCGCTATTCTACAACAAAACTTTAATATAGGTTTAGAGATGCTGGTGCCACTGATTGTTTTACTGGTGTTAGCAATTAAAAAAATGCCTGCATTTCCGGCAATTTCAATCGGTGCGGTACTTGGTGCAGTATGGGCAATGATTTTTCAATCAGACCTAATTGCAACACAAATTGATGGCTCTCAGGGGCAAATTGTCGGTTATTTTAAATTGGTTTGGAGTACATTTTTTGATGGCTTTAGTATCCTGACAGGCGATGAAAAAATGGATTCATTACTCAGTGGTGGTGGGATGTCTGGCATGTTAACCACAACGTGGCTGATCATGACGGCATTGATGTTTGGCGCCATTATGGAAAAAACAGGTTTATTAGATATTTTTGTAAAAAGTATTCTTAAAATTGCCAAAAGCACTGGCTCTTTAATTACTGCTACTATTGCGACCTGTATTGGTACCAATGTAATTGCTGCAGATCAGTATATCGCTATTGTGGTCCCTGGTCGGATGTTTAAAGAAGAATATGCAAAGCGTGGTTTGAAACCTGTTAATTTATCAAGAACATTAGAAGATGGCGGGACGATAACCAGTCCTCTGATCCCCTGGAATACCTGTGGTGCATATATGCAAAGTGTATTACTGATCAACCCATTTGATTATGCGCTATATGCATTTTTTAATCTTATTAATCCATTACTAGCTGTTATTTATGCTTACCTAGGCATTAAAATTTTACGTATTAAGCCAAAACAATAGCCATAAATTATATGCTCCTCTGTTAAGAGGAGCCACTTTGGAGTTTCACATGACTGCATTAAAAAAACCTCAAGCACAGTATCTTAAAGATTACCAAGCTCCACCATTTTTAATTGATCACATTGATTTGACCTTCGATTTATTGCCTTTAAACACCCGTGTTACGAGTGTAATGACGATCACGAAAAAAATAGCTGGTGTGGCAGATTTAGTGCTTGATGGCATTGATTTGACGCTGATCTCAATTACTGTAGATAACAACGCATATACAGATTATGACCTACGTGATGAGCAGCTTGTGATCCATAATTTACCAGCGCAATGTCAGCTTACAATCGTTAATGAAATAGCGCCAAAAACTAACACATCTTTAGAAGGTTTATATCTATCTGGCGGTGCGTATTGTACACAATGTGAAGCGCAAGGTTTTAGAAAAATAACCTATTATCTTGACCGCCCAGACGTACTTGCAAGCTTTGACGTGACGATTATTGCTGACGAGCAGTTTACTCATTTATTATCAAATGGTAATAAATTAGCGGAAGGTAAATTAGACAATGGCCGTCACTTTGCAAAATGGCAAGACCCATTCAAAAAGCCAAGTTACTTGTTCGCACTTGTTGCAGGGGACTTTGATGTACTTGAAGATACCTTTGTTACGCAAAGTGGTCGTACAATAGATTTAGCCTTGTTTGTTGATAAAGGGAATTTACCGAAAACCCCTCATGCGATGGCATCACTTAAAAAATCAATGCGGTGGGATGAGCAGCGTTTTAATCTTGAGTATGATTTAGATATTTACATGATCGTTGCTGTGGATTTTTTCAATATGGGCGCGATGGAAAATAAAGGTCTTAATATTTTCAACTCTAAATGTGTGTTGGCGAATCAAGAAACCGCCACTGATAAAGATTATCACACCATAGAGTCAATCGTTGGCCATGAGTATTTTCATAATTGGACAGGAAACCGAGTGACTTGTCGTGATTGGTTTCAACTGTCGTTAAAAGAAGGCTTAACAGTTTTTCGTGATCAAGAGTTTAGCAGTGATTTAGGCTCGCGGGCACTGAATCGTATTGATGCGGTTAAAGTAATGCGTACTCATCAATTCAGTGAAGATGCCGGTCCTATGGCACATCCGATCCGTCCTGAACAAGTGATTGAGATGAATAACTTCTATACAGTAACTGTGTATGACAAAGGCGCTGAAGTTATTCGCATGATGCACACGTTATTGGGAGAAGAAAAGTTCCAGCAGGGCATGGCACTTTATTTTCAGCGTCATGATGGGCAAGCCGTCACCTGTGATGATTTTGTTGCGGCTATGAGTGATGCCTCAGGTATCGATTTAACTCAGTTTAAACGTTGGTATAGCCAAGCTGGCACACCACGGCTAATCGTAAAACAAGAGTTTGATAAGCTCAATGGTACTTTTTCACTGCATATAGAGCAGCTGGCACCGCTTAATCAGCCAGAAAATGCGCCATTACATATCCCATTTGCTATCGAGCTACTTGATCAACAGGGCGAGTCTGTCCCTTTACAGTTTGAAGGACAGCCACTTGATCATGTCTTAGATGTCACAACAGCGCAGCAAACGTTTAGCTTTGATGGTTTAACCGCGAAGCCTGTAGCGGTGCTACTAGAGGATTTCTCTGCGCCGTGTATTGTTGAGCAACAAAATACAGCCACTGAATTATTACACATTATGCGCTTTGCGCGCAGTGATTTTTCGCGTTGGGATGCTCAACAACAATTATTCATTGGGGCAGTTAAAGGGGCCATTACAACACCTGAAAATAATCAATTGGATCCAGCAATTATTTCTGCATTACGTAGTTTATTAGTTGAGCAGGAGGGAGATTTAGCTTTAATTGCGGAATTATTAAAGCTGCCTAGTTTTGATACCCTCGCAGCTGAGTTTAATGTGATCCCAGTGGATCAATTGGTTGCAGTGACAAATCAGTTTGAGTTACAAATTGCTCAGCAATTGCGTAGTGAGCTCTTAGACTGTTATCAAAGTTTAATAGATGACGGCTCTGTAAGTGCAACAGCTGTCGCTATACGTGCTTTAAAAGGTATGTGCTTACATTATTTGGCAAAAATTAATGAGCTTGATATTAATCAACTCCTTGTTAGTACTGCTAATTCACACAATATGACCAATGTACTCGCCGCGCTCAGTGCGGTGGTAAAAGCTGACAACCCCTTAGCAAAAGAGTTGTTAAACCAATTTGACAGTCAGTGGCGCCATGATGTACTAGTGATGGATAAGTGGTTTGCATTGCAAGCAATGCAAGGTGGCGATGACGCCATTATTAATATCAAAAAATTATATGATCACCCTTGTTTTGATTTTTCAAACCCAAACCGCGTCAGGGCGTTAGTAGGCAGTTTTAGCCATTTTAATACCGCACAGTTTCACCGTGAAGACGGCACAGGTTATCAATTGCTAGGTGACTTATTAGTTAAGCTTAATGCAATCAACCCTCAAAATGCATCACGTATGTTAACGCCATTTATGTCATGGCGTAGATACGATGAAGTACGTTCGGTTGCTATCAAAGCTCAGCTGCAACGTCTTGCTTTGCTTGATAATTTAAGTGACGACTTGTATGAAAAAGTTGATAAAGCACTACAATAAATTATGGTCGAATATTATTTTTTACTGAACTTAACTTACAAACAGTGCATGGATTACTATGAAGGTAAGTATACATCAGTTCAAGTAATTGAAGATGGTGGCAAAAAAGTACGTTTTGCGGCCAGCCATTTGCGTCCTTTTATTTCTTCTTTAGGAGTAAGAGGGCGCTTTCGACTTTTGCTTACCCCAGAGCATAAATTTTTACGTTTGGAACGTGTTGCCTAAAACAATATTTTAAAATAATCACTTATAATATTATTTTTTTGTTAATTCGATTTGTCCTATTGTTAATTTACGTGTATAAATTATCTGGTAGGACGTCTTACCATTAGGTGAACGTCAACTAAACAGAAAAATTATGACCGATTGAACGCGTTCTATTTGTAATTTCTTTATTTCGCTTCTATCGTTACGACTACACTAAAAACAATAACTTGATCACAAAATTACCCGCGACAGGGGGACACACAATGATAAGAAGATCGCTTTTTGTTAAAAATAAACTAGTACTAGGCATCGCAGCCGCTACTTTAGGGTTATCAGCAGCACCAACACAGGCTGCAACATTTGAGGCCGGAGGGTTTGATATAACCTTCGACTCGACTTTCTCTTATGGGCAAAGTATTCGTGTTGAAGACCGAAACTTTAACTTAATAGGGAAAAGTAATAACCCGTCTTTTGATTGGACAGGCTACAACTCCGTTTTAAATCCTATTTATTCAGCGCAAGATGTCTGGGCCCAACCTGGCTCTTACTCTAATAACGGTGACGCTGGGGATTTGAACTTTGATAGTGGTGAGTCTTTTTCAAAGCTGTTGAAAGGGACACACGATTTATCTATCAACAAAGATAACTACGGCCTTTTCACCCGTTTTATGTATTTTTATGATTTTGAATTGATGGATGGCGATCGCGCCTATGTTAATCCAACTTCAGGCCAAGGAGTTGATCCTTGTGATGATAAAGACACTAAAAAACAAAGCTGCGCAGATATTCGTCTATTAGATGCTTACGTATGGGCCAACTTTGATTTGAATGAGGGTAATAATCCACTTTCTATTCGCCTTGGCCAACAAGTTATAAACTGGGGTGAGAGCACATTAATTTCTCACGGTATTAACGTAAATCCGGTCGATATTGACCGATTAAAAGCGCCTGGTGCAGAGCTTAAAGAAGCCTTTATTCCAGTTGGTATGTTATGGGCATCTTTAGGGATCACTGAAAATGTGACTTTGGAAGGCTTTTATCAGTACCAATGGCATGAAACACGCTTACCTGCAGCTGGTACGTATTTTTCAACCAATGACTTTGCCGCAGAAAATGGTTATCAGCAAAATGTACAGCTTGGTTTTACCTCCAACCCTGATATCGATTTAGCATTTTTAACTGATAGCTTAAATAACTTGATGACCACCTTTGGTCAAGCTGCTGCCGCTAAAGGGATCGATCCTGCAAGCCCTGAAGGTAAAGCGTTATTAGCACAAACTTATCTAGCGTACCCTACTAAAGTCGCGCTTAAAGGCAAAGGGGGAGATGGTAAAACTGAGCCTGATGATGGTGGCCAATATGGTTTACGTTTAGGTATGTTTTTACCAGAGTTTAATGACACTGAGGTTGCACTTTATCATGTGAACTACCATAGTCGTCGCCCGCTTATCTCTGGTCGCGTATCTAACTTTACACAAGCCTCTATGGCTCAAGATTTAGCCATGTTAGCAACGACTAAAATCACTTCTGACAATGTCTCTGATTTAAAAGCATTTGCTAAAGCAACCAATGAGTATCCAGAAGATATTAAACTGTATGGGTTAAGCTTTAATACATCAATTGGTGAAACAGCGTTTGCTGGTGAGTTCACTTTCCGTGAAGACGAACCATTACAAATCGATGACGTAGAATTGCTTTATGCTGCTATGCCTGAGCAGTTAGCGGTAGCGGGGCTTCGTCCTGAGTTTGCAGGTATTTCACAAATGAGTCCAGGTGACGCGATTAGCGTTGTAGGACCTGGCGAATTAGCAAAAGGTTATATTGAGCGTAATACTAGCCAATTGCAGTTTACAGCAACACATTTATTTGGCCCATCACTTTGGGCTGATAGTTGGGCTGTTGTGGGTGAAATTGGTGGTGTGCACATTAATAATATGCCTGAATATGATGAAATGCGTTTAAATGTATCAGGCACTGGTCGAAGCGGTATTATGACTGGACCAGGTACCGATGATTACTCAACACTTCATATGGCTTTATCAAATGGGCCAGAGCAAAAAGAGTTTGCATCAGCATCATCGTGGGGATATCGCTTAATTGCCAAAGGCGATTACTATAACTTCTTCAAAGGAGTTAACTTTTCACCTCGTATTGTATTTTCGCACGATGTAAATGGTAACACACCCGATCCGATGTTCTTATTTATAGAAGATCGTAAGTCACTTGGTGTTACAGCGAACTTTAATTATCAAAATGCATGGTCATTTGACTTTAGCTACAACTCTTTCTGGGGTGGCGGTGATATAAATACTTTCTCAGACCGTGATTTTGTTTCTTTCAATATTAAATATTCAATTTAGGGGTATCATGATGATAAAAAAACCTACCCTCATTGCACTAACGCTATGTAGTTTGTTTTCTACAAAAGCGGTCGTTGCCAAAATGACCAGTGAAGAAGTAGCACGTTTAGGTGCAGATCTAACTCCTTTAGGTGCAGAAAAAGCAGGTAATGCTGATGGTTCGATTCCTGCGTGGACAGGTGGTATTACTAAAGCACCGGCAGGTTATACGCCGGGAATGCATCATCCAGATCCGTACGCTGACGACAAAGTACTTTTCACCATTGATAAATCGAATGTTGATAAATACAAAGCAAATTTAAGTCCTGGTCAAGTAGCTCTTTTTGAAGCGTATCCAGATACGTTTAAAATGAATATCTATACTACTCATCGCAGTGCTTCAAACCCACAGTTTGTCTATGATGCGACAAAAAAATACGCACCAACTGCAGAGTTGATAGAAGAAGGTAATGGGATAAAAAATACCGCAATTGGTATTCCTTTTCCTATTCCAAAAACTGGCTTAGAGGCAATTTGGAACCATTTATTACGCTACCGTGGTCTGTCAATTGAGCGTTTTGGCGGTCAAGCAGCTCCTATAGCCTCAGGTTCGTATAATTTAGTTGGCTTTGATGAGCAACTGTTAGTTAAGTACTCAGATCCAAAAGCAACACCAGCAGAGTTACAAGAATCTAATATTTTGTTTAAATTTAAACAAAAAGTCACCGAGCCTGCGCGTTTAGCTGGCACGGCCCTATTAGTTCATGAAACCATGGACCAAATTTTAACTCCGCGACAAGCGTGGACTTACAATTCTGGCCAGCGTCGTGTTCGTCGCGCGCCTAATGTTGCTTATGATGCACCAGGGACAGCAGCTGATAGCTTGCGTACAACCGATGATTTCGATATGTTTAACGGTTCGCCAAACCGCTATACATGGACGCTCAAAGGTAAGCAAGAGCTTTATGTACCATACAATAGTTATAAGTTACACAGTGATAAGTTACAGTATGACGATATTCTGATGGCCGGTCACATCAATCCGGAACATGTGCGTTATGAAAAACACCGTGTTTGGGTTGTAGAGGCAGATTTGAAAGGCGACACTCGTCATATTTATAAGAAGCGGGTATTTTATATTGATGAAGATAGCTGGCAAGTTCAAGTGACGGATATCTATGATAACCGTGACCAAATGTACCGTGTAGCGATGGCTCATACAATTAACTATTACGATGCGCTCACTAACTGGAGTACGTTAGACGTTTACTACGATTTGAATTCGCGCCGTTATCTAGCGATTGGTTTAGATAACCAAGAGAAAATGTATGATTTCTCACAATCGTTTAATGATAATGAATTTACCTCAAGTGCACTGCGCCGCGAAGGTCGTTAATACACTCTAAGCACCTGGAAATATCTAGGTGCTTTTTTATTATTTCAAATCGCGTTTGTCACTCTGACACGCACTGGGTCATGACACTAACCGAGTCCCCCGACTGCACGTTATATACCGACAAACACATTCTTTTCAAGGCGATTTTAATTTATGAAGTACATGCTTTATGCAGGTCTTGCCGCTGTGGCGAGCCTTTCAACTCTTTCTATTGCAGCTGAACCACTTGCTGCAATTGTCGCAACTAAAGCAGATAAAACCCTGTTGACTGATATTGAATACACAGGAAAGCAACTGGTCGCTGTCGGAAAACATGGCACTATTATTACAAGCAGTAATGCAAAAAATTGGCAACAAGCGAGCGTTCCAACGCAAGTGTTATTAACGGCGGTTGCCTTCAGTGGCAGTGAACTCGGTTGGGCTTGCGGGCATGATGCGACTATTGTTCATACCAATGATGGTGGTGCAAACTGGCAGTTGCAACAAGTGAATACGCAATTAGATAAACCTTGCTTAGATATTTTATTTACCAGTGAACTTCACGGCTTTGCTGTGGGTGCCTATGGTATGTTTTATGAAACCAGTGATGGTGGCAAACATTGGCAAAAGCGTTTTCTGGATTCTTTATTATTTGCAGATGATAGAGATTACTTAAATGATTTAAAAGAATCCGATCCTCAAGGCTATGAAGCCGAAACTGCATCAATATTGCCGCACTTTAATCGTATTGTCACAACAAAAGATAAACTTATGTTAGTGGGCGAAATGGGTTTGTTAGCGCACAGTACAGACAACGGAAAAACATGGCAACGCGATGAAGAAATCTACCGGGGTTCTTTTTTTGCTTATGCCAGCGATGAACAAGGGCAAGAAATAGTCGCGGGTTTAAGAGGCAATATTTTTAGCCGTCAGGTAGGTGAGCAATGGCAACCAATAAGTAATAATAAAACCGCCACAATCAATAGTATTATCGCTAGCGGTGATAATCAATGGTTGTTACTTGCCAACAGCGGTGTGATTTTCCACTATAAAAATAATCAACTTACTATTGAGCAGTTAGCGGATGGTAAAGCAATTCTTGATGCCGTTATTTTTGAAAATCAATTGGTTATGGCATCAGAAAATGGCATTAAAGTGAAGGGGATGGCTCCATAATGCACACAATCGTCAATTTTTTAGAGAAAGCAGTTTTTCGTCATCGATTAATGATGGTGATAAGTTTTATTTTAATAACATGTTTTTTAGGTTTTAAAGCCACACAAATCCAACTTGATGCTTCATTTAATAAAAATATTCCACTTAATCATGATTATATGAAAGTGTATTTAAAGCATGAAAAGCAATTTGGTGGCGCAAATAGTATTTTGATCTCAGTGTGTGATGATAGCGGTGATATTTTTAATCCTGAGTTTTTCACCCAATTAAAAGCCGTTCATGATCAGTTATATTTTATTCCTGGGGTGAATCGTCCGTTAGTGAATTCAATTTTTTCACCCAGTGCACGTTTTGTTGAAGTTGTTGAAGACGGCTTTGCGGGTGGGCCAATTATTCCCGCCAATTTTACTGCTGATCAACGAGGTTTAGCGGTTGTTAAAGAGAATATCGAAAAAGCGAAAGTCGTAGGTAGGATGATTGCCTCTGACTATTCGTGTGCGATGGTGACCGCGCAGTTGATGGAAACTGATCCGCAAACGCAAGAAAAATTAGATACGTTAGCGTTTGCACAAAAGCTAGAAAGCGAAATTCGAGAGCCATTGAGCACTGATAAAGTAAGTATCCACATTATTGGTTTTGCCAAAATGGCCGGTGATATTGCCGAAGGTGCGAAAGGGGTTGTGTTATTTTTTGCTATTGCTATCGCGTTTACTTTCATCATGGTGTGGTTATTTTGCGGCAGCATCAAGCTCACTATTTTACCTATAGCCTGTTCAATTATTGCCGTGGTTTGGCAGTTAGGGATATTGTCGAGCTTAGGCTTTGGTCTAGATCCAATGTCGATTCTAGTACCATTCTTAGTGTTCGCAATCGGCGTAAGTCATGGCGTACAGATGATCAATGCAATAGGTAAAAAAGTCGCCGAAGGAAGCAGTAATACGCGTCTTTGCTGTCAGGCTAGTTTTAGATCGCTGTTAATACCCGGTGGTATTGCATTGCTGTCAGACACGGTCGGCTTTTTGACGTTACTAACCATAGATATAGGTATAATTCGTGAACTGGCTATCACAGCAAGTTTAGGTGTGGCTGTTATTATTTTTACTAATTTGATTTTATTGCCAGTATGGGCATCGTATATGCGCTTTGAAAACACAGTTCATATTCAATCAGGCAACAGCGAAAAACCAAACTTACTTGATTCAATTCGTGATCTGTTAGTCAAAGCCACGGATCCAAAATGCGCGAAAATCATTATTGGCTGCACCTTAGTATTGTTTGCTGTAGGTTATTGGCAAGCAGGGAAAATGCATATCGGCGATTTACATGCAGGTGCACCGTCATTGCATCAAGATGCCCGTTATAACCAAGATACCTTTTTAATATCGGACAAATATACAATTTCATCCGATATTCTAAAAGTGATTGTCGAAGCTTACCCTGCAGCATGTACAGAGCACGACGTAATGGATCGCATTAGTCGTTTTCAATATAAAGTTGAAAACTTAGCAGGTGTTCAATCAGCAGTATCCCTAAGCTCAGTAGCGCAGTCGGTTAATGCCGGGTATAACGAAGGTAATTTAAAATGGCAAAGTTTGCCTCGTAATACGGCAAGTTTGGTGCAATCTACCTCACGAGTCGAAACCAGTACCGGTTTACTCAATGGTGATTGTTCAGTTATGCCTGTGATCATCTTTTTAGATGATCATAAAGCGCAGACCATTGAACATATCATTGCCAGTGTTAAGCAATTTGCCATTGAAGAACAAACCGATATGCTGCAGTTTAAGTTGGCCTCAGGGCCTGTCGGCGTCATGGCTGCGACGAATGAATCAGTTGCTGCTGCACAATTACCTATGATGTTATACGTTTATGGTGCAGTTATTATTTTATGCTTGATTAGCTTTAAGAGTGTAAAAGCGACCATAGCGGTAGTGTTACCCTTGTATATTGTATCGACTCTTGCGCAAGCTTTAATGGTACAACTTGAAATCGGTCTGACGGTTTCAACGTTGCCAGTGATTGCACTAGGTGTAGGTATTGGGGTGGATTATGGGATTTATATTTTGTCATCGATGATGGGGCAATTAAAGCAAGGTGTTGCCTTACCAGTGGCGTATCGTAATGCACTCGTTGAGCGTGGTAGTGCGGTGTTATTTACCGGTATCACGTTAGCTATTGGTGTGAGTACCTGGATTTTCTCTGATCTTAAGTTCCAAGTGGACATGGGAATATTGTTAACCTTCATGTTTTTAGTCAATATGCTTGGCGCAGTATTACTTTTACCAGCAATTGGTAGTTTGATCTGGACTGACCAGAAAAAATAATGTGAATAATTTTGCTCCTAAATGGCCTGTAAAGGCCATTTATATCTATAATTTGTGAATAGATGACCAAATAACTGAAATGCTTAAAATGTTTTCATCGAAAGGGCTGTTTATTAATTTTAAAAGGGTTAGAATTTGCCTGACTCCACACAATAAATTGCTGTACAAATTTTCCATCTAAGTAGGTGGTATAGATTTAAGGAACATGTAATGACACGAAATGAAGGGCAAGCCTCGGTTATCTTAGATAATGTCTGTAAGCTGATCCAGAAAAAAGTTCACGCTGATAATGTGTTACTCGTTGAGAAATTCGCCAAATCCTTGTACAGCAATATGTCTAAAGAAGATTTGGCACATCGCAATGATAGTGACTTATATGGCGCTGCACTTAGCCTATGGAACTCGCTAGAAAAAAATACCTCTGATGATGCGGTGATCCGCGTTTTCAATCCTGAAGTAGCAAAAGATGGCTGGCAGTCATCACACACAATCGTCGAAATTATCGCTAAAGATATGCCATTTTTAGTTGATTCTGTTCGTATGGCGATGACCCGCGAAAATATCGCATCTCATTTGCTATTACACAGCCCACTTAAGATTCAACGCGATAAAAACGCTAAAATTTCGGCTTTATCAAATTTAAAAGCCGAACAAGAGTCTAGCTCTACAAAAACAGTGTTTTTTATCGAAATTGATCGCCAAACAGATTCTTCAGTGATTGACTCGTTCAAAAAAGAGCTTGAGTCAGTGTTGAACGATGTGTCTACTGCGGTAGAAGATTGGCAACCGATCCGCAAAAAGTTAATTGCGGTCAGTAAAGAATTACCAAAACGTAACCATAACAACAATGCAAGTGAAGTCGCAGAGACTGTTGAATTCTTAGATTGGTTAGTAAAAGATAATTTCACATTAATGGGCTATCGCCAATACGATTTGTCGCCAGTACAAGGCGATTACCAGCTCAAAGGTAAAATCGAGAGCAGCTTAGGTTTAATGAAGAATTCAACCGAAGAGCATTCTCGCCTGTTATCTGAATTACCAGAAGTTGCCCGTCAAGAAGCCCGTAGCAATAACCTGTTGATCCTTACAAAAACCAATTCGTTATCACGCGTACACCGCCCAGCATACATAGATTATGTAGGGATTAAACGTTTTGATGATGAGGGGAATGTGATTGGCGAAGACCGTTTCATCGGGTTGTTTTCATCAAGTTTTTATAACAACAGCGCCGCTGATGTGCCAGTTTTAAAAAGTAAAATAAATCGCATCATGGAAATGTGTGATTTTGCCAAAGGCACTCATGCTTATAAAGCGGTATTAAATATTCTTGAAACCTATCCGCGTGATGAACTTGTTCAGGCCCGTGAAAGCGAGTTACTTGAAGTTGCAATGGGTGTTTTACAAGTACAAGAGCGCGATATGTGTCGCTTATTTGTGCGTAAAGATGCCTATGGTCGTTTTTTCTCTTGCATGGTCTATGTACCGCGTGAGCGTTATAACACAGCGCTGCGCCGTGAAACACAAGATATTTTAGGCAATGCATTTAATTCAGACGATAAAGTCGAATTTACTACCTTCTTCTCTGAGTCTACACTGGCGCGTACTCATTATACCGTGCGTGTGACTGACAACAATATAGAATATAACGTGAAAGACATCGAAAATAATTTAGTAGAAGCCGCTCGTACTTGGGAAGATAAATTACAATCAGCACTGTTAGAGTCTGCTGGTGAAGCACGTGGTAACGAATTAAACCGCAAATATTGTAATGCGTTTGCTCGTTCTTACAAAGATGAAGTACTGCCAAGTGCCGCTGTTGTTGATATTGAAAAGCTTGAACTATTGAATGACGATAACAAGCTTGAAATGTTGTTTTACCGTCCGCAAGAAGAAGCGAACAGCAACATTGTACGTTTGAGCTTATTCCACAAAGATGAGCCAATCCATTTATCAGACGTTATGCCAATGCTTGAAAACTTTGGCTTGCGCGTCATTGGTGAAACGCCTTATTCGGTTAAAACCAGCGATGGCCGTATCAACTGGATCATGGATTTCTCAATGCTACTTGATAGCAAAGGTATTGCAGATTTCGATAAAGTATCAGCACGTTTTCGTGCCGCACTTACTAGTGTGTGGAGTAACCGTTTAGAAAATGACGGCTTTAACCGTTTAGTGCTAATGGGTGGCTTAACTGGTCGCGAAGCGTCAATATTACGCGCTTATGCAAAATACATGCGCCAAGTTGGGGTTACTTTTTCGCAAACCTACATCGAGAGCACATTAGCTAATTACCCGCACATTGGTTCGCAAATTGTTAATTTATTTGCTAAAAAGTTCTCTGTTAAAAGCCCTGCCAGTGTTAAAACGCTTGATAAGCTAATTGCACAAATTTATGTAGAACTTGAAAACGTTGCTAACTTAGATGATGACCGTATTATTCGTTTATACGTCGATATGATCATTGCTACGCTGCGTACTAACTACTTCCAAAAAGATGGCATAGGTCAGTTTAAGTCTTATGTGTCGTTCAAAGTAAATCCAAGCTTAATTCCAGATATGCCATTGCCATTACCGGCATTTGAAATATTTGTTTATTCTCCACGTGTAGAAGGTGTGCATTTACGTGGTGGTAAAGTTGCGCGTGGTGGCCTGCGTTGGTCAGATCGTCGTGAAGATTTCCGTACGGAAGTACTTGGTCTAGTTAAAGCACAACAAGTAAAGAATACAGTTATTGTACCTGTAGGCTCAAAAGGCGGCTTTGTTTGTAAACAACTGCCAACGGATCGTGACGCATTCTTCAAAGAAGGCCAAGAGTGTTACAAAATCTTCATTCGTGGTTTATTAGATATCACAGATAACATTATCCAAGGTGAAATTGTGCCGCCGGTTGATGTAACTCGTCATGATGAAGATGATGCATATTTGGTTGTAGCAGCTGATAAAGGTACAGCCACTTTCTCTGATATTGCCAATGGCATTGCCAATGAATATAACTTCTGGCTAGGTGATGCATTCGCATCAGGTGGTTCAGTAGGTTATGACCATAAGAAAATGGGTATTACAGCCAAAGGTGCATGGGAATCGGTTAAACGTCATTTCCGCGAAATGGACATTGATACACAAACAACAGATTTTACGGTAGTTGCAATTGGTGATATGGCTGGGGATGTATTTGGTAATGGTATGTTGTTATCCAAGCATATCCGTTTACAAGTGGCATTTAACCACATGCATATCTTTGTTGATCCAAACCCAGATTCAGCGACGTCTTACCCAGAGCGCGAGCGCCTATTTAACTTACCTCGTTCATCGTGGGAAGACTACAACAAAGACTTGATTTCAGCGGGCGGCGGGGTGTTCTCACGTGCGGCTAAATCAATCACTTTAACGCCAGAAATGAAAAAAATGTTGGGCACTAAAAAAGCCAGCATGACACCAAACGAGCTGATCAAAGCATTCTTAATGATGGAATTCGATCTATTATGGAATGGCGGCATTGGTACTTACATTAAGAGCAGTAAAGAAAGCGATGCAGATGTAGGCGACCGTGCAAATGACGCCCTACGTATCAATGGTAGTGAGCTTGGTGCAAAAGTACTCGGTGAGGGTGGCAACTTAGGTGCAACCCAATTAGGACGTATTGAATTTGCTGCTAAAGGCGGTCGCGTTAATACTGACTTCATTGATAACGTAGGTGGAGTTGCGTGTTCTGATAACGAAGTAAATATCAAAATTTTACTTAATGGTTTAGTTACTGCCGGTGATTTAACGCGTAAACAACGTGATGAACTACTGTATTCAATGACCGATGAAGTTGCACAACTGGTACTGAAAGACTGTTATCGTCAAACGCATACACTGTCAATTACGCAATCAAAAGGCTCATCAACGCTTAAAGAAAAAGTACGCTTTATTCATGCCCTTGAAAAAGATGGCAAGTTAAATCGTGCAATTGAATTTATTCCAAGCGATGAAGAGTTGGCAGAACGCGCTGCAGCGGGTAAAGATTTAACTCGCCCAGAGTTATCGGTGCTTGTGTCTTACGCTAAAATGGTACTTAAAGAGTCACTCGTGACTGACGACATCACAGAAAATCCATATTATCGTCAGCTATTAGTGAAGTCTTTCCCTTTACCACTACGTGAAAAGTTCAATACTGCGATGGATAATCACCCACTGCGTAAAGAGATTATTGCTACTAAATTAGCTAATAATATCGTTAACGATATGGGTCTGAACTTCATGGTACGTATGCATGAAGAAACTGGCGCAAACGAAGCTGAAATTGCGTTATGTTACTCTGTTGCCAGTGAAGTATTCCAAATGCGTGATACGTGGTCTGCAATTGTTGATCTTGATAACAAGATCCCAGCCGCAGTGCAAACTGAAATGTTGTATCAATTACGTCGTACAGTACGCCGTGCAACGCGTTGGTTCTTACGTCATCGCAATAAAGCGCAAAATATTGAGCAAACAATTGCCTTCTTTGCACCGACCTTCGCTGATTTAAGTGCAAACTTAACTACCTACATGGTTGAAAAAGAAAGTGAACGTTTATCTGCGGCCGCAGACAAGCTTATTGAAAGTGCAGTGCCAGCTGAGCTTGCAACACGTATTGTATCGCTCTCTAGCTTGTTCTCAGTAATGGACTTAGCAGAAGTTGCTGCAAATTCAGGGCGTAGTATTGATATGGTATCTAATACCTACTTCAAACTAGGTGCACGGATGGGACTGCATTGGTTCCTTGACCAAATTACTCATCAGCCAGTGGCGAATCATTGGCAAGCATTGGCCCGCGCTTCATACCGTGAAGAACTTGATTGGCAACAACGTACACTATCTGAAGTTGTTTTAAATAACTTTGCTGGTGATAACAAAGATGTTGACGGTCAAATTGATCAGTGGATGGACAGCCAAGATTTGTTACTACAACGCTGGAAGCAAATGTTAGCTGAATTTAAGACTTCACAAAGTCATGATTTTGCTAAGTTCTCAGTTGCATTACGTGAACTTATGCTACTTAGTCATAACTGTGATACATCTGCAAAATAAGCAATTGATACTGACTGATTATTTTCCCACATGAAAATAATGAGTTAATCGTTAAAATTGTTATACAATACCCCAGCCTAGTCTGGGGTATTTTTTTATTAAGAGGATTATTTCATGTTTTACGATCTTGCTCGCCGTTTTATGTTCACCCGTGATGCGGAATGGGCCCATGAATTTGCACTTCATAACTTGCGCCGTTTTAACAATACCCCGTTCAGTGCTGCATGGTCGCAATCAGTGGCAGATCGTCCAGTCGAATTTTTAGGTTTACAGTTTAAAAACCCAGTAGGATTAGCAGCTGGCCTTGATAAAAATGCAGAATGCATTGATGCGTTTGCAAAGATGGGTTTTGGCTTTATTGAGGTAGGTACTGTGACACCTCGTCCACAAGTCGGTAATGACAAGCCGCGTATTTTCCGTCTGCCGGAGTCAAATGCAATTATCAATCGTATGGGCTTTAATAATAAAGGTGTTGATAACCTAATTAATAACGTTAAGGCTGCTAAATACGACGGCATTCTAGGTATCAATATTGGTAAGAATAAAGATACCCCAAATGAACAAGGTAAAGACGATTACATCCACTGTATGCGCAAAGTGTTTGAACATGCCTCATATATTACTGTCAATATCTCATCACCAAATACGCCTGGACTTCGCGATCTGCAATATGGTGCTGCACTGGATGATCTATTGCAAAGCCTTAAAAATGAGCAGCTTGATTTGATCGCCAAACATAATAAACAAGTGCCAATGCTAGTAAAAATTGCCCCAGATCTTGATGCTGTGCAAATAGCTCAAGTTAGTGAATCATTATTAAATAACAACATCGATGGTGTAATAGCGACGAATACTACCTTAGAGCGTGCTGCGGTGCATGGACAACAATATGCTGATGAAGCCGGAGGCCTGTCAGGTCAGCCAGTACGTGAGCGCTCCACTCATGTAGTGCAAGAATTAAAACGTTTAACCGCAGGGAAACTGCCAATCATTGGAGTGGGCGGAATTGATGATGCAGCCAGTGCGAAAGAAAAATTATCAGCAGGAGCGGATCTTGTACAGGTATACACTGGATTTATATATAAAGGACCGCAATTGGTAAAAACGATCCTGCAAGGCTTATAAGGATCCGTTATTTAAGCTTTTGATCGTTCAATAAATGTTCTAAAGAAATATATATTAATTGGTCAAAAGCCGCTATACTACAATATTCATAAGATTAATTAGTAGGGGCGTAGGGAACGCATGTTACAAGCATCAAAGCAGTGGAAATGGATTGCTTGTCCAGTAAGAAATCGTTTATTGATCGATTTAGATCAAGATATGCAGCTGTGCACGCCTTATAAACTACGTCAACTCACCGATGCTATTTTAACCCAACCTAACTTTAGTTTAGAAGATGCCGCCTTTTATCAGCAGGTTTACCAATATCTTGCTGGATTTAATCTTTGGAATGGCGCGCAGCTATGTCAAATTGCGCTCAATGCGACAGCAGCTAAATTTTATTTAAAGCCAATGCTGGCAAAAAGTTGGTTTTTCGAACCCTACAAAGGCAATGAGCCCAGTATAGAAGCCGTTATAAAATTGCAAACTAGCGAACAAAGTGGTGAGTTTTTGATTGTTGACCACTGTAAAGAAGCCTCTTTATGCATTTGTCTATCTGAGCATTTTAAGCTTGATGAAAACTTAAGCCTTAATCAATTTGAAGCTATTCGTATACTTAACAATCGTGTCCATCCAATTTATAACCACGCACAAAACAGTAAAACAGCCTAAGCATATTTTTTGTAGTTCCTTTGTTTATCGCGTGTTTGTCGCCCAACCTATGTTATAATCCCGCGCAATTAGCTATTAAGGGTTATTACTTTGCATTTTATCGCACTTACTTCTATCGGAATCGAAAATTTATTGGTTGATGAACTTACTGACATTGGCGCTACGGTGACCAAACAAACAGTCGGTTCTGTGCGTTTTGACGCCGACACTACATTAGCACAAAAGGTCTGTTTAATGAGCCGCTTCGCGACACGAGTGCTGATGTTGATCGAAGAGAAAGAGGGCGTAAATAATAAAGAAAGCCTTTACAATTTTGCTCGCTCACAGCCTTGGCAGGAATGGTTTGGTCCAACGCAAACTTTTGCAGTCGACTTTAATGGTACCAACGACTCACTTAAAAATACCCAGTTCTCAGGTTTAGTGATCAAAGATGCGATTGTTGATTATTTTAATGATTTATTTGAACAGCGGCCAAACGTTGATAAACAAGATGCCAATGTACGCGTTGTTGCGCGTTTATCGCGTCAAGGTGTGGCCATGTATATCGATTATTCAGGACCGCGTTTATCTGAACGTGGTTATCGAGAAGGTCAAGGTAAGGCACCTATTAAAGAGCATTTAGCGGCAGCACTGATCAAACGCAGTGGTTGGCTTGACAATGTTCAACAGCCGCTATTTGATCCCTGCTGTGGTGCAGGTACTATTTTGATTGAAGCTGCTGGCATGGCGCGTAATGAAGCGCCGGGTTTATTCCGTGAGGGATTTGCATTTGAGCGCTTACCAAGTTTCCGTATTGCTAAATACAAAGAGTTAAAAGAGCAGCTTACAGCACAAATTACAGATCCTAAACTATGGCTTATTGGCCATGACAATGACGCTAATGTACTAAGCAAAGCAGTAGATAATGCTCGTAGAGCTGATCTAGGTGATGTGATCAAGTTTAAACAAAGCGATGCAACTAAGCTTACCTCAGTGGCAAAATTACCAGGTGTGGTTATTTCAAATTTACCGTATGGTGAACGTATTGGTTCGATGGCTGAGTTGGTAAGTTTACACAGTGCTTTAGGTACAGGCTTTAAAAAACATTTTAATAACTGGAAACTTGCTCTACTAGGCATGGATGAGAGTTTATTTAAATTATTAAAGCTGGTGAAACTCAAGCGTTATAAATTTAAAAATGGTCCACTTGATGTGGTACTTAATTTATATCAACTTGATGACAAACAAGTCAGCCAAACAACTGAAGATAAGCCTGCATTGAACTTTGAAGGTTCAATGTCGTTTGCTAATCGGGTTAAAAAGAATAAGCAAGGCTTGAAAAATTGGCTCAAACAAAATGATGTGCAGGCCTATCGTGTCTACGATGCTGACATCCCTGAATACAATGTAGCTGTTGATATTTATGGTGATTCAGCGGTAATATTTGAGTACGCTGCGCCGAAAGAAATTGACGATGTAACAGCGCACAAACGTTTACAAGACGTGATTTCGTTAACCTCACAGCAGCTCAATATAGCACCTGGAAATATTGCTGTAAAAGTACGTAAAAAGCAAAAAGGTGAAGAGCAATACACACCGATGGCTAAGCAAAATCGTACTCAAGTAGTTGAGGAGTTTGGCGCGAAGTTTAAAGTCAATTTATTTGATTACTTAGATACTGGCTTGTTTTTAGACCACCGTCTTGCGCGTCGTTATATCCAAGAAAATGCCAAAGATAAACGCTTCTTGAATTTATTTGCCTACACAGGGACAGCCTCTGTACATGCCGCTCTGGGTGGCGCTAAAGCGATAACCACGGTTGATCTATCGAAAACCTATTTAAAATGGGGCCAAGATAACTTTGACCTGAACAATATCAGTAATACCCGTTATCGTTTTGAACAGGCTGATTGTTTGAAGTGGCTTGAGCATGCCACAAGCCAATACGATTTGATCTTTTTAGATCCGCCAACGTTTTCAAATTCAAAACGCATGAAAGATGCTTTTGATGTACAAAATGATCATATTAAATTACTGACATGGGTTAAAAAAATCCTCAGTCCATCTGGCACGTTGATTTTCTCGAATAATATGCGTGGCTTCACCATGGATGAAGTTGGCTTGATTGGCTTAGGCTTAAAAGCTGTTAATATTTCAGAGCAGACGATTTCTCCTGACTTCAAACGCAATAAAAAAATACATAATAGCTGGTTGATAACCCATGGCTAAGTGGATTTTGTATCATACCGATGGCTGTCATTTATGTGAGCAAGCGCAGAGCTTGATCACGCCGTTGTTAGGTGATGATCTGTTACAGCTTGTTGATATTATGAGTGATGAAGAATTAATTACAGAATATCAGACCAGTATACCCGTTTTAAAAAGCGATCAAGGCCCGCAATTATTTTGGCCTTTCACTGCGCAAGATGTGCGTCAGTTTTTTACGCAAACAGAATAAGAGTAAACAGATAGTATGGATTTAATTAGAATTTCTAAAGCTCAACTCGCGTATGGTACGCATCCACTGTTAGACAACGCTGATGCCGTCATCGAAACTGGTGAGCGTGTGTGTGTGGTTGGTCGTAATGGTGCGGGTAAATCAACGTTACTAAAAGTCCTTGATGGCCAAGTTATTTTAGATGATGGTGAAATAAATCAGTTAGGTAGTATTAAAATATCGCGTCTAGAGCAAGATCCACCAAAAGGGGCTAGTGGCTCGGTGTTTGATTATGTTGCTCAAGGTATGCCTGAGATTGCAAATTTATTAATTGACTTTCATCACGTCAGCACTGAGTTACAAACTGACTGCACAGATAAACTACTTAATAAACTTGAACGTTTATCAAATCAACTCGAAGCCGCAGATGGTTGGCGTTTTGATAGTAGAATTCAACTTGTATTAACACAGTTAGAATTAGCACCAGAAGCCAAACTTGAATCACTTTCTGGTGGCTGGTTACGCAAAGTTGCTCTTGCACGGGCACTTGTCAGTGAGCCGGATTTATTATTACTTGATGAGCCTACTAACCATTTAGATATGGAAAGTGTGATGTGGCTTGAACAATTCTTAAAAGAGTTTAAAGGCGGTATTGTCTTTATTTCTCATGACCGTGCTTTTATTCGTGCAGTTGCTACGCGTATTCTTGATTTAGATCGTGGTAAGTTAATTTCATACCCTGGCGATTATGCTACTTATTTAGAGCAAAAAGCCCATGATTTAAAAGTAGAAGAAACGCAAAACGCATTATTTGACAAACGCTTAGCAGAAGAAGAAACGTGGATCCGCCAAGGTGTAAAAGCACGTCGAACGCGTAATGAAGGGCGTGTCCGCGAGCTCAAACAGCTACGTAATGAACGCAAACAGCGTGTTGATCAAGTGGGTAAAACTGACTTCAATATTGAAACTGCAGACCGTTCAGGTAAATTAGTATTTGAAGCTAAACATCTAAATCATGCATTTAATAAAGATAAAGTTATCGCCAATGACTTCTCTACATTAGTAATGCGTGGCGATCGTATTGGCTTAGTTGGCCCTAACGGTATTGGTAAGACGACTTTATTAAAACTGCTATTTGGTGATATTGAAGCTGATGCAGGGATTGTTAAGCAAGGGGTGAACTTAGAGTTTGCTTACTTTGATCAATACCGCCAAAAGCTTGATGAAGAAGCCACCGTACAAGATAACGTTGCCGAAGGTAAGCAAGAAGTAATGATGGGCGGACGCTCACGTCATGTACTCGGTTATTTACAAGACTTTTTATTCCCACCTGCGCGTGCTCGTACACCAGTTAAAGCACTCTCTGGCGGTGAAAAAAATCGCTTATTATTAGCTAAACTATTTTTAAAACCATCAAATATTCTTGTGCTTGATGAGCCAACCAATGATTTAGATATAGAAACCCTTGAGCTGTTAGAGGATATTATTAATCAGTATCAGGGAACTGTGTTAATTGTAAGCCATGACCGTGAGTTTATTGATAATACCTGTACCAGTGTTTGGGCATTTGAAGGTAATGGGGTAATTACAGATATTGTCGGTGGTTACAGTGATTATGAAGCCTATGCTAATTATTTAGCACAGGAACAAAAAAAACAGCTAACTACACCTGCTAAAAAAGAAGCAGTCGTTGCACCAGCTCCTGTGGCTAAAGCAGATAACAAAAGTAATAAACTCTCTTACAAATTAAAACTTGAATTAGAACAATTACCCAGTAAGCTGGAACAACTTGAACAAGCATTAGAAGCACAGCAAGTTGTGGTTAATGACGCTGATTTCTTTAAACAAGATGCCAGTGCGACAACCAAAGAATTGAACCATTTAGCACAACTTGAGTCTGACCTTGAAGCCGCTCTGGAGCGCTGGGAAGAACTTGAAGATTTAAAGAATCAGTAGTAAGGACTAAAATGAAATATAAATTACTCGCGGCTAGTATTTTAGCTACGATGAGTACATCAGCAATCAGTGCAACATATCAGTTGACAGAGCTGAGTTCTTTAGACGAAGCCAAGCATAATTACGTAAAAGATGTCAGCGAAAGTGGCAATATAATCGGCGTTGCTAACGGTATTTACAATTTACCTATTGATGTTAGTTATATCGATTTTGGTGATAATGTAATTGAAAGTGCTTACCGTGAGCGAGAAAAGTATTTTAAGAACATTGATAAAGAAATTACTTTTACGCTTGATGATATTGAAAAAAATAATGCGGCGGCAACTAACCCAGATGCACACAGTTTTATGCTTTCATTTTTATCAGCACAAGCTAATAACTCAGAATATCAAAAACTGGCAAATATTGTTGGTTACCATGTTTTGAATGGTGAAGCTCAAGAGCAAGTACTGTTTGATGTTGCATCAGTCGATTATGATGGCCTTACACGATCAGTTAGCAATAACTATAATGCAGTGGCTGAAGACGGTGTTACTGTGGGTTGGGGCAGTGCACCTTATGAGAAAACTAGCTTTCTTCCTGAGGGTGAAAGTGAAGAAGAAACACGATTCGTGCGTGATTTTATCTCTCGGGGCATTGTTGTATCGCCATCGGGTTTAAATGTGCCATTAGTGCCAGAGTATGCGGAATTTGGTGGCTTAAGTTCAGCCAACGATATCGTTAAAACAAACACCGGTTATATTGTCGTTGGGCAAGTATCAACAGGGATCCCAGTTGATAGACAAGAAAATATTGATGATAATTGTGATGGTGAAGATGAACCTGTCAGTGTTTGTATTGAGAATTTGTATAGAAGCACATCATCACGATTGTTCGATACCCGTGCAGTTAAGTGGACACTTGATACAAATTTAAACATTACTAAAACTGAACCGCTTGGTTTGGGTCTTACACCAGAAGATGATGATGGGTTTGCATTTATAAGTAATGCACTTGCTGTTAATAGTAATGGTATTGTTGCCGGTTACTCTGACATTCGTGATAATAACAGATCGTCAACAATTAGATCGTTGCCTGTTTATTACAAAGACGGAAACGTTGTTGAAATGCTCAATCAAGAAGATGATTGGACAGGTGGTAAGGCAGTAGCAATTAATAATAATAATACGATTGTTGGTTATGGAATAAAGAGAATTGATGGCTCAGATCGTCAAAAATTCTTTTATCATGATGTTGCCAGTAATAGTACTGTATTCCCAACGGATTTCTTTAATAGCTCCAGCTCAGTTGCCAATGATATTAATGTTAATGGTTATATTGTTGGTGAAGGTGAAACTGACCTATTTAATGTTGGTGCGCGTCGCCGCGAAGGTTTCCTGTACAAGATTGGTGAAGATGCGATTACAAATATAAATGATCTACTGCCTTGCTACGAAGCAGATGGTGAAACACGTTATGGTTATGTCGTTTCAGGAGCTAAAGTAATTAACAATAAAAACGAAATTTTTGGTGTTGCTACTAAAACGGTCGAGAAAACTGATTCATTAGGCGGTGTTGTACGAGATATCAATGGTGAAATAGAATACGAAAGTATTGTAGTGCCAGTGAAGTTATCTCCTATTAACGGGACTATTGATAGTTGTTCAGCTCCTGAAACGGAAACTTATGAACGTCAATCGTCTAGTTCCCCTTGGTATACGTTATTGTTACTACCGTTAGTTGGTCTGCGTCGTATATTGCGATAAGTATTGAAATTATTGCTAGGTGATCCAGCATTAACGGTCACTTAGTATTAAAATAAAAAACCCTGCTTTGCTAAGCAGGGTTTTTTTTGTCTATACTTTAAATTGAAACAGTTATTTTTTATGACGATTTAACCATGCTTTTCGCACTGAGCGTCGCCATAGTAAATCAACACCGAAATAGCCTATTATTGAGGCAACACAGGCAGAAATAAGCGAGCCAACTAAAAAAGCAGGACCAATGGTGGTTAAGCTTTCCATAAACCACTGCCAACTTGGTTCAAATGCAAAATGTTGCTCCGGCTGCCCTAACACTAACGTACCAATTAAATACGAACAATAAAAAATAGGTGGCATGGTTAGCGGGTTAGTGATCCATACTACGGCGACAGAAATAGGTAGATTTACTCGTAATGGAATAGCCAACGCAGCAGCAAGCACCATCTGAAAAGGAACAGGGATGAAAGCGAAGAATAAACCGACTGAAAATGCCCCACGAGCTGAGCGACGATTTAAATGCCATAGATTAGCATCGTGGAGTAAACGACCAAAAATTTTTAAATATTTATGATGTTTAACTTTATTGTGATCGGGTAAAAACCGTTGGATCGTTTTTTTAGCCATTTAAAGCAACCATTTACATCTGTTTGGTTAAGCGTTGGGTTTGTCGTTGGTTGTATTATAACCGTTTATTATTATCAGACCCTTGTATTTACAGTTTTCGCGTTATCTCTGTTAATTGCGAGTGCCTATTTTAAGCCGTTTTACCGTGTATTGTTAGGTTTTATTTGTGGAATTTTGTGTGTATGGGGACATTTTTCCAGCTTTTATGCAATTTCCAGCTTGGCTTTGGATGAAAATAAACCACATCTAAGTAATATTACGATTGTTGAAGTTATTTCTCAGCGTGATAACTATTATTTAAAAGTTCAGCTCAATGAGATAGATAATCAGCCTCTATCAAATATTAAGCCTCCTTTTGCATTGCTCACTTTAAAAAACGACCAGAGACTCAAAGTAGGTGATCACGTTACAACGTGGCTTGAATTAGAAAAATATCGCAGCCAAAAAAATTATGATGTGTTTGATAAAGAGCGTTACGCATTTAGTGAGCGACTATTTTTTAAAGGCAAGCAAGTTGGTAGTATTATCGAAATATCGAACAACCATGAATTTGAGCTAATTGAAAAATACCGTAATTTTATCAAACATACCTACCAGCATAACTCGCTAAATTGGCTGTTTTATCCGCTAATGACTGGCGACCGAAGTGCTATGAGTTTTTCACAAAAGCAAGAATTACAGCAATTTGGTATTAGCCATTTATTGGCTATTTCGGGATTACACATTGGCTTGATGTTTAGTATCGGTTTTTTTATAACTCGCTATTTAACAAGCCTTTTTATTTTTGTGGTTAAACCAACTACACAGCAGATCAATTTGTCACTTATTTATAGTTTAGGTGGATTTGTGCTTGCTTTTAGTTATGTGTACTTAAGTGGTTTTATCGTCTCTGCAACGCGTGCGCTGATCATGCTAGGGTGTTATTTAGTTATTTATTACTTTGCTAAGCAGGCACTACGCTGGCGATTTATCTTGTTTGCATTGGTATGTGTATTACTTATTGATCCATTTAGTTTACTTAATCCGGGACTTTATTTTTCATTCACTGCGGTGGCAATTATCTTTTGGGTTTTTAGTGTTATAACCGTAACCAGCTCCGGCTTTTTAGCCATCATAAAAACACTTATTATTCTACAGCTTGCATTGTTTATTGGTTTACTACCATTATCACTTTATTATTTTAATGGGGTCAGTGTAATTGGCTTAGTTGTTAATTTAGTGGCTATCCCATTACTTGGTTTAATTATCATGCCTTGCTTAGTAATGTTTTCTGCAATTAGTGTGTTTTTTGATATTAGTGGGTTGATTAGTGTGTTTGATTCATTATTACAACATATTTATCAACTCTTATTGTTGATCCCGGTTGATTTTCGTTGGTTTGATACCACAAATTTTAGCCAGCAATGGCTTATTAGTAGCTACATTACAGCAATAATTGTGTGTTTTTTGCCCTGGCGTTTATTGGCATGCATACCATTATTACTGGTTGTACTCGATCATTATTTACTGACCAAACCGCGCTGGCAGCTAAATGTATTCGATGTCGGTCATGGCACCATGGTGTTAGTCAGTAATCGAGGTAAAGGTTTTATCTATGATCTTGGCCCAATTTATTTTAATACATTTACGCGGGTCAACAGCACCTTAATACCTTATTTAAAAAGAAACGGCATTGAGGCGGAAGTTGCGCTCATCAGCCACATGGATAAAGACCATGCTGGAGGGCTTATCCATTGGTTAGAGCAAGGTTATCAGCATACTTTTAAATTGCTACAACCAAATGGGCCAGAGCAAGTTTGCAGAGCGGGCGAATATAGTTTTTATGACTTAACCATTACCGTGAGCGAGCCAGCACAGCATTTAATAACTGATAATGATAACTCTTGTGTCGTGCGCATTAGCGATGGCAGGTTCAGTGTTTTGCTTCCAGGTGATATTTCAGCAACAAGAGAAGCGCAACTAATCCAGCAGCAAGGGGTGCTTAAAAGTACGGTATTACTGAGTCCTCACCATGGCAGTAATACCTCATCGAGTGATGCATTTATTGCTGCGGTTGCTCCTGAGATTGTTATTCATTCAACGGCATATAAAGGACAGTGGCAATTTCCACGTACAGAAGTTATAGCACGTTATGCTACACAGCATGCTTTACAATATACAACAGCGAATAAAGGGCAGGTTAAAATTGAATTTTATCCACATCACTACACAGTAAACCTAGCTCGTGAAGATGAAAGTTATTGGTTTCTAAAAGATTGAGTTTAGTTTTGTGCAACTGGAGGCTACAATAGCCACAGATTATGAATAAGAGAGTATTATGGACCAGACTACATCACAAATTTATAAGCGTTTATTGACGTATGTGGGGGATTATAAAAGCGTTGCCATTTTTGCTGTTATTGGCATGATTGGTTACTCAGCGATGGATGCTTTATTTATCCAACTAATGAAGCCATTTATAGATCAGGGCTTAAATCAACGCAACGCTGAAGTATTAAAATACGCGCCATTTGTTGTCATCGCGTTAGTATTTGGCCGAGGTGTTTTTAATTATATCTCGTCTTATTGTTTAAGTTATGTGGGTTCACAAGTTGTCCGTTCGTTACGTCAGCAATTATTTGAGCATATTTTACATTTACCGGTTGCATTTCATGATCAAAATTCAACGGGTGATTTGATTTCAAAAATAACGTTCGATACAGAGCAAGTACAGCAAGCGATCACCAAAGCGATGCTCATTGTGGTCAGAGAAGGCGCGTTTGTGGTGTTTTTGCTAGCTGTGATGTTTTATACCAGTTGGAAGCTGTCGTTAATCTTTTTGGTTATAATTCCCTTAGTGGCCGTTATTGTCTCTGTTGTATCAAAACGTTTTCGCCATATCTCTAAAAACATTCAATCAGCAATGGGACAAGTTACCCGTAGCTCAGAGCAAATGCTCAGTGGTCATAAAGTTATTCATGGCTTTGGCGGTCAAGCGCAAGAAATAACTCAGTTTGCAAAAATTAATAACCATAACCGTCAGCAGCGTATCAAAATGGATGCCACTAAAGCGCTTAGTGTATCTGTGATTCAAATTTTGGCTGCCAGTGCAATGGCCGTTATTCTCTGGGTGGTTTCCATGCCATCAATGATTGATACAGTGAGCTCGGGGGATTTTGTGGTGCTTATTTCATCGATGATGATGTTATTACGCCCTTTAAAGCAATTAGCTAATGTAAATAGTGATTTACAGCGTGGCATATCTGCAGCGCAAAGTATTTTTTTAGTGCTTGATGAAGAGGTCGAAAAAGACGTCGGTACAGTTAGTGTAGATAAAGTAAAAGGTATGATTGAAGTTAAAAATGTCACCTTCAATTACCGAACGAAAGCAGAAGCTGTATTAAAAAACTTATCGCTCACTATAAAAGCAGGCGAGAGTATTGCGTTAGTTGGGCGTTCTGGTTCTGGTAAATCAACCATTTCAAACTTATTACCGCGTTATTATGACTTACAACCGCCCAGTGAGATTTTACTCGATGGTGTGCCATTGGCGGATTATAAGTTAACTGATTTACGTCGCCAATTTGCTTTAGTATCCCAGCAAGTGGTGTTATTTAATGACACTATTGCTAATAACATCAGTTATGGGATTGCACGTTCACTTAGCGATGACGAGGTATTGAATGTAGCAAAACAAGCACATGTGTGGGAATTTGTTAAAGATTTACCCGATGGTCTAAATACCATGGTCGGTGAGAATGGTGTAATGTTATCAGGCGGGCAGCGCCAACGAATTGCAATTGCGCGGGCGATATTAAAAGATGCACCAATCTTGATTTTAGATGAAGCAACCTCTGCATTGGATACTGAGTCTGAAAAACTGATCCAGCAAGCTTTAGAAGCATTAATGAAAAATAAAACCTCTATTGTGATTGCCCACCGATTATCAACAATCGAACAAAGCGACCGCATCTATGTTATTGATAATGGTCAAGTGATAGAAAGTGGTGATCACACTAGCTTACTGGCTAATGATGGCACGTATGCAGCGCTTTGCAAGATGCAATTTGGTGATCACGGGTGAGTAAAATAGAACAAAGTTGGTATCGAGAAATAAGCTTTATTACCATATTACTTTTACCACTGACTGTATTATTTTGGTTTATAAGTGATCTGCGTAAATTAGCGTATAAGCTAGGTTTATTGAAGGCATACCAAAGTCCTGTGCCAGTTATCGTGGTAGGTAATATTAGCGTTGGTGGTAATGGGAAAACCCCCTTTGTGATCTGGCTTGCGAATTACTTACAGCAGCGTGGCTTAAGAGTTGGCATTATTAGTCGCGGCTATGGCGGTAATAGTGATAGCTATCCACTTACTGTGACTGAGCATACCGACACGACTCAGGCAGGTGATGAGCCGGTACTTATTCAACGCAGGCTTGACTGCCCTGTAGTTGTAGGCCCAGATCGACAAGCGAATATAAAACAATTAATTGCGCATTATCAGCTTGATGTGATTATTTCCGATGATGGTATGCAACATTATAAAATGGCCAGAACAATAGAGTGCTGTATTGTTGATAGTGAACGGCGTTTTGGCAATGGCTTGTTAATGCCTGCGGGGCCACTGAGAGAAACACAAAAACGTTTAAAATCAGTTGACTTAGTTATTGAAAATGGGGGGAACGCCACGTTTAATTATCAGCTAAAAAGTGCTGATTTAGTAAATGTTGCCACTAATATAGCAACTAAAGTCCCGCTTTTGACCGGTCACGCAGTGAGCGCCATTGGTAATCCACAACGTTTTGAAAATAGCTTACGTCAACAAGGCATTACATTGCTAAGTTGCCATCATTTTCGAGATCATTATGGTTATACAGCACAAGATTTCATAAAATTTAATGATGATATAGTGTTTATGACGGAGAAAGATGCGGTAAAATGTCATTCATTTGCAAAACCAACGTGGTATTTTTTACCCGTTGACGCAGAGCCATCCCCTGCGGTGGTTTCTAAACTTAACTTATTACTGAGAGAAAAAGGGATCCTAGATGGCCTTTGATACAAAATTACTTGAAATAATTGCTTGCCCAGTGTGTAAAGGCAAATTACGTTTAGACAAAGAAAACAGTGAATTGATCAGCACAGCTGCAAAACTTGCTTACCCTATTCGAGATGATATTCCTGTATTACTAGAAAATGAAGCGCGTGAATTGAGCTTAGAAGAGATTGAAAAGTGGAATTCGTAGTCGTTATTCCTGCACGCTTTGCATCGAGTCGTCTACCAGGTAAACCACTTGCTGATATTTGTGGCAAACCGATGATCCAACATGTTTATGAAAAGGCGATGGCGTCAGGGGCAAGTAAGGTCGTGATAGCCACCGATCACCAACAGGTTTTTGATGTTGTCAAAGGTTTTACTAATGATGTATTAATGACTCGAGATGATCATCAGTCAGGCACTGAACGGCTAGCAGAAGTTGTTGATTTATTATCTCTCAATAACGATATTATTGTAGTGAATGTACAAGGTGATGAGCCTTTATTAGCCGCTGAAAATGTCTCGCAAGTTGCTGCTTTACTTGCTAATTCAAGTGCGCCAATGGCGACCTTGAGTGCTGCCATTGATAGTGTCGATGAGATCTTTAATCCCAACGCAGTTAAAGTCGTCAGCGATGTAAATAAAAACGCACTGTACTTTTCTCGCGCCAGCATTCCCTATGATCGAAGTCATATGTACACAGGTGAAAATAACGGATTAGACATACAAGATTTTCAACGTCATGTGGGTATTTATGCATACCGCGCTGGTTTTATTAAACAATACATCTCACTGACGCCATCCCCATTAGAGCAACTTGAATCTCTTGAGCAATTACGTGTTTTATATCATGGCTATAAAATAAAAATAGAACAGGCAAAAATAACACCGCAAGCAGGGGTTGATACGCCTGATGATTTAGCGCGTGTAGTCGCTATACTGCAAAGTCATTAAGTGGTGAACACGTTCACATTACTCAAGGTTATAGCAAAGCACCTTGATTTTTATATTATAGAAAAACCTGCCGGGCTTAATTTCCATAGTGAAGAAGGCCCAGGTTTTGTAGTACTGGCTGAGCAACAACTCGCAGAAAAGTTATATGCTGTGCACCGCCTTGATAAAGTGACATCGGGGCTAATAATTTTAGCACGCAGTAGTGAAGCGGCTGCAAAGCTGACAGTTTTATTTACTGCTCATCAAGTTAATAAGTTTTATTTGGCGATAAGTGATTGCAAACCGAAGAAAAAGCAAGGTTGGATCAAAGGGGATATGGCTAAATCACGCCGTAGTACCTATAAGCTACTAACAAGTAAAGAAAACCCAGCCATAACTCGCTTTTATTCTATTAATTTTAAAGCCAATAGAAGGGCATTTATTTTAAAGCCTTACTCGGGTAAAACGCACCAACTACGGGTCGCGCTAAAAAGCCTTTCTGCGCCGATTTTAGGTGATGTAATATACGGTGGTACTGCTGCTGAGCGCACCTATTTACATGCTTTTGCACTAAGTTTTGTGTGGCAAGGTAAACTACAGCAATTTAGTTTGTTACCGCATTACGATGATGAGTTTACAACATTAATTGAACATGAAAATTTTCAGCCTTGGCAGACACCATGGCAACTGGATTGGTAAATGAGTGAAAAAGTAACCGATATCCGTTTTGGTGGTATCAAAAGATTATATGGCAACACTGAATTTGAATGGCTACAACAAGCCCACTTTTGTGTTATTGGTATTGGTGGCGTGGGCTCGTGGGCGGCAGAGGCTCTAGCACGTACTGGAGTTGGTAAAATAACCTTAATTGATCTTGATGATATTTGTGCAACCAACGTGAATCGGCAAATACATGCATTAACAGGCACGGTGGGTGAAGCAAAGGTTGTCGCAATGAAGGCCCGCTGTGAATTGATCAATCCACTGTGTGAGGTCAGTGTTGTCGATGATTTTATTACTTTAGATAATATTCGTGAGCATATAAGTGGTTTTGACTATGTCATAGATTGCATTGATGCAGTAAAAGAAAAAGCGGCATTAATAGCGCATTGTAAACGTAACAAAATACCGGTGATCACCACCGGTGGTGCTGGCGGTCAAACTGATCCGAGTCAAATCACTTTTGGTGATGTAGCAAAGACCACCCATGATCCATTACTGGCAAAAGTCCGATATATTTTGCGCAAGCAGTACAACTTTAGTAGCAATCCAAAGCGAAAATTCAACATCGATTGTGTTTATTCAACTGAGCAATTGGTATATCCAAGTACTGATGGCAGCGTTTGTCATGCTAAACAGGGGGCTGATGGCTCCATGAATATGGATTGTAACAACGGTTTTGGTTCAGCGACTATGGTAACCGGAAGTTTTGGTTTTTTTGTCGCAGCAAAATCAATACGTAAATATTTAGATCGCTGCGCACGTACCGTGAAAAATTAGTTTTTCTGTTCTGCCATGGTTTGAATACGCTCAACCATGGCTTTAATACCGTTGCCTCTGGAAGGACTAAGGTGCTGGATAAGCCCTAAATGATTAAACTGTGCAAATGCGTCAGTGTTAATAGCTTGTTCAGGGGTTAAGCCATTATAAAGCGACAGAATGATCGCTAATAATCCTTTTACTATGCGGGTATCTGAGTCACCAATAATAACTAGGCAATTTTCTTCAAGATCAAAATCCAAATACAGCCAAACTTTACTCTCACAGCCAGGTACAAGGGCATCGCTGGTTTTTAAAACAGCCGGCATAGCTGGTAATTGTTTACCTAGTAGCATTATTTCACGGTATTTTTGTTGCCATGATGGCGAGCTCTCAAGCGATGAAGCAATTTCTTTAAACGTTTTAATCATGTCTTATCCATAATTAGTCTAATAACTCTAAGCAATTTTGCAAAGCAGCGATAAATAAATCAACATCGCTATGGTTATTATAAAATGCAAAGCTGGCTCGAACACTGCCATTAATACCTAAATGTTGCATTAATGGCTGCGCACAATGATGACCGCTGCGAACTGCTATACCATAACCATCTAAAAGTGTTGCTATATCGAAAGGGTGTTCGTCTTTATAATTGAAACAAAGGGTACCAATATTGTTCTCAATGTTGCTATAAACGGTAATTCCTGCGATGGCTTGCAGTTTTTCTGCCGCATAATTAAAAATTACTTGTTCATGAGTATATACATTAGTCTTATTTAAACTGGTTAGATAATCGATTGCAGTTGCAAAAGCGATCACTGCAGCAATGTTTGGTGTACCTGCTTCAAACTTTGCTGGTGCCTGACGAAATATTGTTTTTGCTAATGTTACAGTTTCAATCATTTCGCCACCAGTTTGATACACAGCTAAACTATTTAATCGATCATAACGACCATATAATCCTCCTAATCCGGTCGGCCCGAGCATTTTATGAGCCGAAAAAACATAAAAATCACAACCAAGTTGAGGTAAATTTGGCTGTAAATGCAGCGCAGCTTGCGCACCATCCACTAAGGTAATTGCATCATGGCGTTTTGCGGCATGTAATATTGGGTCAAGATCTGTGATATTACCAAGCGCATTAGACGCGTGAGTGATAGCAAGTACAGATGGCTTATGCTGACTGATGAATTCAACACATGCTTGAACATCAAAGCAGCCATTTTTTTGTAACGGAAGTGCCAGTAGCTTTGCTCCCGTGCGCTTTGCTAACTGTTGCCATGGCACAATATTAGCGTGATGCTCTAAGGCTGAAATGATGATGGTTGAATCATTATCAAGCTGCTCAGTTAAGCCATTCGCCACTAAGTTTATTGCCTCAGTAGCTCCTTTGGTCCAAACTAATTCATTTGCATCGATATTAAAATAATTGGCAACGGTCTGTCTTGCTTGTTCATAGGCATGGGTTGCTTGTTCGCTTAAGGTATGGCGGCCACGATGAACATTAGCATTATTGCGTGCGTAAAATTGCTCAGTCGCGCTGATAACTGACAGTGGTTTTTGTGTGGTTGCAGCCGAATCAAGATAGACCAGCGGTTGCCCGTTGATGAGTTGTTTTAGGGCAGGAAAGTCTGCGCGAATTTTTTCTATATTAAACATAACTTTTCAACACCAAGCACAGCAAAGCCGAATTAAAAACTGAATCGGAATTGTAATGGCTTTGTGATATTTCTCAAGGACTAGATACAAAAAAGGCCGCAAATGCGGCCCTTTTTAGCATTAACTAAAATTAACGCTTGTCTGTCGCTACGTAATCACGGTGTGTGTGACCAGTATATAGCTGACGTGGACGGCTGATCTTATGACCAGGTTGCGATAACATCTCGTCCCAGTGTGTGATCCAACCAACAGTACGTGCCATTGCGAAGATCACAGTGAACATGCTTGTTGGGATACCAATTGCTTTTAAGATAATACCTGAGTAGAAGTCTACGTTAGGGTAAAGTTTCTTCTCAACAAAGTATGGGTCTTCTAAGGCAATTTGCTCAAGTTTCATTGCAATATCCAGCAATGGATCTTGAATATTAAGCTCAGCAAGTACTTCGTGACAGGTTTGACGCATTACAGTTGCACGCGGGTCGAAGTTTTTGTAAACACGGTGTCCAAAGCCCATAAGACGGAATGGGTCCGACTTATCTTTTGCTTTAGCAACGTATTCGTCGATGCGATCAACAGAGCCAATTTCTTCTAACATGTTTAAACATGCTTCGTTAGCACCGCCATGTGCAGGGCCCCATAGTGATGCGATACCCGCTGCAATACATGCATATGGGTTAGCACCAGAAGAGCCAGCTAAGCGTACTGTAGACGTTGATGCATTTTGCTCGTGATCAGCGTGAAGCATAAAGATTTTATCCATTGCTTTAGCAGTCACTGGATTAACTTTATATTCTTCAGCTGGTACAGAAAACATCATATGTAAGAAGTTTTCTGCATAGCTTAAATCATTACGTGGATAAACGAATGGTTGACCTACGTTATATTTGTAAGCCATCGCTGCGATAGTTGGTAGCTTAGCAATTAATTTTACTGCACTTGTTTTACGTTGTGTTGCATCAGTAATATCAAGATCTTCATGATAAAAAGATGATAATGCACCAACTACACCACATAGCATAGCCATTGGATGGGCATCAAAACGGAAACCTTGGAAGAAGTTTGCAATTTTCTCATCAAGCATCGTGCTATGTGTAATTTGTGATGCAAAATCAGCATATTGCTCTTTAGTTGGTAACTCACCATTTAGCAGTAAATAACACAACTCAACATAATCTGAGTCTTCGGCTAGTTGTTCAATTGGGTAACCACGGTGAAGTAATATCCCTTTGCCACCGTCGATATATGTAATTGAAGATTCGCAAGAACCAGTCGACATGAAACCTGGATCATATGTGAAATGACCATGAGCACCTAACGTACGTACATCGATTACATCCTGACCAGCAGTACCTTGGTAAATTGGAAGTTCGATTGGATCTAGACCATCAATATGGACTGTGGCTTTCTTATCCGCCATCTATTTATCTCCTATTAAGATAACAACTCTGATTGTTATGTTCTGAATCTGTTTAAGCACATTCTTTTCATTTTAACGTGAAAGAGGGGGTTAAAGTCAATTTTTATAAACATTATGCACAAATGTATAATAAATATTCTCACGGGATTAAATATTATACCATTGGCTAATTCGCAAATAGCTATAACTAAACAAGAATTGTAAAAAGACCTCTGGCTATATATACTATCGAAGGTTTTATACCGTATTGTCTGTAGGTAAACGTTATTTTTACAGCTAATCTTTGCAAAAATGTGAATTTTAGTCGTAACAAAACGCTTTACTTAGATAGTTCCATCAGAAAAATCGTTTTTTGGTGGGTTAAGAAAAACAAGTAGATGAGCTCCTAGTGGGCAAGATGGGCAAGTAACTGTGAAAAAGCAAAGACCTGTAAATCTAGATCTAACAACTATATCTATGCCGGCAGCGGCTAAAGCATCAATTTTTCACCGCGTCACCGGTGTTGCATTATTTTTTGCTTTAACGTTTGTCATTTGGGCTTGGTCAGAGTCTCTTTCTTCAGCTGAAGGTTTTGAATTCGTCAAGGGTCTGTTTAGCGGATTCATTGCCAAATTTATAGCTTGGGGCACCATTTCTGTATTGGCGTATCACCTTATTGGTGGTATCCGTCATATCATTATGGATATGGGACATTGGGAAGAACTTGAATCAGGTAACCTTAGCGCTAAAATTGCAATGGCACTTGGCGTTGTGGCTTCTGTATTAGCAGGGGTGTGGATATGGTTTTAAATCAAGCAACTCTAAAACGTGACGGCATACAAGATTATGTCTCGTTACGTACCACGGCACTAGTAATTACCGCGTATGCGATTTTTATTATTGGCTACTTCTTATGTACACCAGAAGTCACTTTCGAAGCATGGCAAGGCCTGTTTTCAAACCTAGCAATGAAAGGGTTCACACTAATTACCCTTGTTTGCATTATGGTTCATACCCGTATTGGCCTTTGGCAAGTACTGACTGACTACGTTAAATGCGCAAAATTGCGTGCTGTTTTAGGTTTTGTTTTGAACCTAATGGCCGCTGCATACGTAGCAATTGGTCTAATCGTTCTATGGGGTGTTTAAGTGAAATATTCTGTTCGTGAATTTGATGCCGTCGTGATTGGCGCAGGTGGTGCGGGTATGCGCGCGGCACTTGCAATCACTGAATCAGGTAAAACCTGTGCACTTATCTCTAAAGTTTTCCCAACGCGTTCACACACTGTGTCTGCACAAGGTGGTATTACGGTTGCGCTGGGTAACTCACATGAAGATAACTGGGAATGGCACATGTACGATACCGTTAAAGGTTCCGATTTCATCGGTGACCAAGACGCTATCGAATATATGTGTAAAACTGGCCCAGAAGCAATTACTGAATTAGAAAACATGGGTCTACCGTTTTCTCGTTTTGAAAATGGCCGTGTTTACCAACGTCCTTTCGGTGGTCAATCGAAAAACTTTGGTGGCGAGCAAGCAGCACGTACCGCGGCTGCGGCTGACCGTACAGGTCATGCGTTATTGCACCTTCTTTATCAACAAAACGTTAAAAACAAAACCAATGTATTCTCTGAGTGGTATGCATTAGATTTAGTTAAAAACGATGATGGTAATGTAGTTGGTTGTACTGCTATTGATATTGAAACAGGCGAAGTTGTTTATTTCAAATCAAAAGCTGTGGTACTAGCAACAGGTGGTGCGGGTCGTATCTTCGCTTCAACTACTAATGCTCACATTAACACTGGTGACGGTGTTGGTATGGCGACACGTGCTGGCATTTCTATGCAAGACATGGAAATGTGGCAGTTTCACCCAACCGGTATTGCTGGTGCGGGTACGCTAGTAACGGAAGGTTGTCGTGGTGAAGGTGGTTATCTTTTAAATAAAGATGGCGAACGCTTCATGGAACGTTATGCACCGAATGCGAAAGACTTAGCGTCACGCGATGTTGTTGCCCGTTCAATGATGACAGAAATTCGTGAAGGTCGTGGTTGTGATGGTCCTTGGGGTCCACACATTAAGCTTAAACTTGATCACTTAGGTGAAGAAACGCTTAACCTACGTCTTCCAGGTGTATGTGATCTTGCTAAAACATTTGCTCACGTTGACCCTGCAAAAGAGCCAATTCCAGTAATCCCTACTTGTCACTATATGATGGGTGGTGTTCCTACTAACGTAAATGGTCAAGCGCTACAAATCGATGCTAACGGCAACGAAAAAGTAGTTGAAGGTTTATTTGCTGTTGGTGAAATTGCCTGTGTATCTGTACACGGTGCAAACCGCCTAGGTGGTAACTCATTACTTGATTTAGTTGTATTTGGGCGTGCTGCAGGTAACTTCCTTGGCACTTACCTAAATGACGTTGAAGTATCAAAAGATGCCTCAGAATCAGATTTAGACGCTGCACTCGCTCGTTTCAATCGTTGGGAGAACTCAACAGTTGGTCAAGGCGAAGATCCAGTACAAATCAAGAAAGACCTACAGCAGTGTATGCAACTTAACTTCTCGGTATTCCGTGAAGGTGAGTCAATGGCAGCCGGTCTAAAAGAGCTTAAAGAAATTCGTGAACGTCTGCAGCATGCGCGTCTTGATGATAAATCATCAGACTTCAACACTGCACGTATCGAATGTCTAGAGTTAGATAACATGATGGAAACAGCATACTCAACAGCAGTTGCTGCAAACTTCCGTACAGAAAGCCGTGGTGCACACTCTCGCTTTGACTTCCCAGATCGTGATGACGAAAACTGGTTATGTCACTCAGTATTCAATCCGGTAACGGATGAAATGAGCAAGCGTGATGTAAACTATGCGCCGAAACTGCGCGAAGCATTTCCACCTAAAGCACGTACCTACTAGGAGCGAGACGATGGCACAAGTACAATTTTCTGTTTATCGTTACAATCCAGATGTTGATAACGCCCCCCGTATGCAAGAATATACTTTGCAAACGGAAGAAGGCCACGACATGATGGTATTGGATGCACTTTTATTATTAAAAGAGCAAGATCCAACGTTATCATTTCGTCGTTCATGCCGTGAAGGTGTGTGTGGCTCTGACGGTGTTAACATGAATGGTAAAAATGGTTTAGCATGTATTACTCCTTTATCAACGCTACAAAAAGGTGGCAAAGGTAAAATCGTAATTCGTCCATTACCAGGTTTACCAGTGGTACGTGACCTTGTTATTGACATGAGTCAGTTCTACACTCAATACGAAAAAGTAAAGCCTTATCTAATTAACGATACACCTGCTGCAGGTGAGCGTCTTCAATCAATTGAAGAACGTGACAAGTTAGATGGCTTGTATGAGTGTATTCTATGTGCATGTTGTTCAACATCGTGTCCTTCGTTCTGGTGGAATCCAGACAAGTTCATCGGTCCAGCTGGTCTTCTTCATGCTTACCGTTTCTTGGCAGATAGCCGAGATACAGCAACAGAAGAGCGTTTAGCTGACTTAGACGATGCATTCAGCGTGTTCCGTTGTCACAGTATCATGAACTGTGTTAGCGTTTGTCCTAAAGGTCTTAATCCAACTAAGGCAATCGGACAAATCAAATCAATGTTAATAAACCGTTCAGTTTAATAATATTGATAAATGTAAGATGGCTAATGTAAATTAGCCATCTTGTTATAACAATTAATTTCTGCGCTAAAGAAAAGGGCTTATAAATGCACGAAGGTGTGATGAAGGCATGGCTAGAATCTTCACATTTAAACGGCGGAAACGTTGCTTATATAGAAGAGCTTTATGAAGCGTATTTAGACAATGCGACTTCTGTGCCAGAAGAATGGCGAGAAGTGTTCGAACAATTACCAAAAGTAGATGGTGTGGATGTTGAAGTAAAGCATTCAGAAGTTCGTGCACAGTTTGCGGCGCTTGCGAAAAACAAGCATAGAGAAGTAGTGGTAGCAGAGGGCAGTGGTAGCGGCGATCCTAAACAGGTCAAAGTACTGCAGCTTATTAATGCTTTCCGTTTCCGTGGTCACCAAAATGCTAACTTAGATCCATTAGGCATTTGGCAGCGTGAACGTGTTCGAGATTTAGAACTTGAATACCATGAATTATCTAAAGCTGATTTTGACCGTGAATTTAACGTGGGATCGTTTGCCGTTGGCCGCGATACCATGCCTTTAGGTGAGTTATATCAAGCACTAATGACCACATATTGTGGTTCAGTAGGTGCTGAGTATATGCACATCACATCAACTGAAGAAAAACGTTGGTTACAACAACGTTTAGAATCAGTGCAATCACGACCAACATTCAGTAAAGAAGAAAAGTTGCGTATCCTCAAAGGATTAACCGCAGCCGATGGTCTTGAAAAGTATTTAGGGGCTAAGTTCCCAGGTGCTAAGCGTTTCTCACTCGAAGGTGGTGATGCGTTAGTACCGATGCTGAAAGAGCTTATTCACCGTGCTGGCGAAAGTGGCCAACAAGAAGCGGTAATTGGTATGGCTCACCGTGGTCGCTTAAATGTTCTTGTCAATGTACTTGGTAAAAATCCATCAGAACTATTTGATGAGTTTGCTGGCAAGCATAAAGAAACATTAAGCTCAGGTGATGTTAAATACCACATGGGTTACTCTTCGGATTTTGCTACTAAAGGTGGCAAAGTTCATATGGCTCTTGCCTTTAACCCATCGCATCTTGAAATCGTAAACCCAGTAGTTATGGGCTCGGTTCGTGCACGTTTAGACCGTTTGGGTGACAGTTCAGGTATTAAAGCACTACCTATCACCATTCATGGTGATTCGGCAGTTGCAGGCCAAGGTGTTGTTCAAGAAACCTTTAACTTATCGCAAACAAATGCGTTTAGTTGTGGTGGTAGTATTCGCATTGTAGTGAACAACCAAGTTGGTTTTACTACAAGCAAACAATACGATGTACGTTCAACAGATTACTGTACAGACATCGCAAAAATGGTGCAATCGCCTATTTTCCACGTTAATTCAGATGACCCTGAAGCGGTTGCATTTGTTACGCAAATCGCACTTGATTTCAGAAATCAATTTAAACGTGATGTGGTTATTGATCTAGTTTGTTATCGTCGTCACGGCCATAATGAAGCGGATGAGCCGAATGCGACTCAACCGATCATGTACCAAAAAATCAAAAAACACCCTGTGCCACGTTTGATCTACGCAGATCAGTTAATGGCTGAAGGCTCGTTTACTGAAGATGAAATTAAAGCACTGGCTGATGACTACCGTAATGGTTTAGACGAAGGCAATTGTGTTGTTGAAGAAATTCAACCAGAAACATCACACTCATCTGATTGGGCTAAGTATGTTGGCCATGAATGGAGTGTTGATTACGATGCCAGCGTTCCAGTTGAAAAATTAAAAGAACTGGGTAACAAAATAGCAAGTTACCCTGAGCAATATAAAGCCCAGTCTCGCGTTAAAAAGATTTACGATGATCGCAAATTAATGGCTAACGGTGAGAAACCACTTGATTGGGGTATGGCAGAAACACTTGCTTATGCAACAATCGCAACTGAAGGCACTGATATTCGTTTAACAGGCCAAGATTCAGGGCGTGGTACTTTCTTCCACCGCCATGCAGTTGTACATAGTCAAACTGATGGGGCCACTTACACGCCTTTACAGCACTTAAGTGAAGATCAAGGTACTTTCCAAGTATTTGACTCTGTGCTTTCAGAAGAAGCGGTTGTGGCGTTTGAATATGGTTATGCGACAGCAGAGCCAACATCACTAGTATTGTGGGAAGCACAGTTTGGTGATTTTGCTAACGGCGCCCAAGTTGTATTTGACCAATTCTTAAGTTCAGGTGAGCAAAAATGGGGCCGCTTATGTGGACTGACCATTTTATTGCCACATGGTTATGAAGGGCAAGGTCCTGAGCACAGTTCAGCACGTTTAGAGCGTTTCTTACAGCTATGTGCTGATCACAACATGCAAGTATGTGTGCCATCAACACCGGCACAAGTATATGCAATGTTACGTCGTCAATCAGTAAGACCACTGCGTCGCCCACTGATTGTTATGACACCTAAATCATTGTTACGTCATCCACTTGCAACGTCGTCGCTTGAAGAGCTTGCAGAAGGTGTATTCCATAATATGATCGATGAAATCGATGATATTGATGCTAAGAAAGTAGAACGCGTAGTATTTTGTAGTGGTAAAGTTTACTACGAGCTATTACAAGAGCGTCGTAAGCTTGAGCAAGACAATATAGCTATTGTGCGTGTTGAACAGTTATACCCATTCCCACATGATGAAATGGAAGCCATTATGGCGCGTTATCAACATGTGAAAGACTTTGTTTGGTGTCAAGAAGAGCCGCAAAACCAAGGTGCTTGGTATTGTTCACAACACCACTTTGTAGATGCAATCCCACAAGGTGCGAAGCTTAAATATGCAGGTCGTAAAGCCTCTGCTTCTCCAGCGTGTGGTTATATGTCAGTGCATACTAAAGAACAACAAGCGCTTGTCGCAGACGCGCTTACTATTGAAAATAAAGGATAAGCAATGAGCACAGAAATTAAAGTTCCTGTTCTTCCTGAGTCGGTTGCTGATGCTTCCGTTGCTACATGGCATGTAAGTGTTGGCGACAAAGTAAGCCGTGATCAGAACTTAGTAGATATCGAAACAGACAAAGTTGTTTTAGAAGTTGTTGCACCACATGATGGTGTGATCACTGAAATTTCACAAGAAGAAGGTGCAACCGTACTTGGCGACCAAGTGATCGGTATCATTGGTGAGGCTGATGCAGCTGCGCCAACTGAAGACGCAAAGAGCGAAGCTGCACCAGCTTCGGACAAACAAGAAAACGCGCCAGCGGCGCAATCAGCACCAGCATCAGAAGGTAAAGAAGTGGACATTAAAGTACCTGTACTTCCAGAATCAGTCGCAGACGCGACAGTAGCTACTTGGCATGTGCAACCAGGTGACGCAGTAACACGCGATCAAAACCTAGTTGATATCGAAACTGATAAAGTTGTTCTTGAAGTTGTTGCTCAAGAAGATGGCGTAATGGGTGAAATTATTCACGCAGAAGGCGATACAGTACTGGGTGACCAAGTTATCGGTAAAGTTAAAGCCGGTGGCGCACCAGCTGCAGCCCCTGCAGCAAAAGAACAAGCTCCAGCTGCTGATTCTAGCGATAGCTCAGACGTGTTAACACCGTCAGTGCGTCGTTTAATCGCAGAAAAAGGCCTAGATGCTTCTAAAATTAAAGGCTCTGGTAAAAATGGTCGTGTGACAAAAGAAGATGTTGATCAATTCTTGAAGTCACCAGCTCCTGCGGCGAAAGCTGAAGCAGCGCCAGCGGCACCAATGGGTGACCGTACACAAAAACGCGTGCCTATGACACGTTTACGTAAAACCATTGCTAATCGTCTTCTTGAAGCGAAAAACTCTACTGCAATGTTAACGACATTTAACGAAGTTAACATGAAACCAATCATGGATCTTCGTAAGCAGTATCAAGAAGTGTTCGAGAAACGTCACGGTATCCGTTTAGGTTTCATGTCTTTTTACGTAAAAGCAGTTACTGAAGCACTAAAACGTTTCCCTGACGTAAATGCATCAATTGATGGCGATGATATCGTATACCACAACTATTTTGATATCAGCATTGCAGTTTCTACGCCACGTGGCCTAGTGACTCCAGTACTAAAAGATTGCGATAAGCTATCTGTTGCTGAAATCGAAAAAGGTATTCGTGAATTAGCACTTAAAGGTCGTGATGGTAAGTTAACACTTGACGACATGACGGGTGGTAACTTCACTATCACTAACGGTGGTGTGTTCGGTTCGTTACTATCAACACCTATTATTAACTTACCGCAGTCTTCAATTTTGGGTATGCATAAAATCCAAGATCGTCCAATGGCTGTGAATGGTAAAGTTGAAATTCTTCCTATGATGTATTTGGCATTATCTTATGATCATCGCCAAATAGATGGTAAAGAATCTGTTGGCTTCTTAGTAACAATTAAAGAGTTACTTGAAGATCCAACTCGTTTATTACTGGATGTTTAATTCAGTAGTATAAAATATAAGCTGTGAGTCATATTCACAGCTTTTTTTTTGCGCCTTTGGTCGTACTGGGGTTTTCATGTTAAGCCTTGGGATCTATACTAGGTGCGCAATTTGGGATAGCTGTCTATTTATAAAAATAGTCAGCTCTTTTAGTATAAAAAATTGGATAAAGCATCATGAATTTGCATGAGTATCAGGCAAAACAACTTTTTGCCGAATATGGTTTACCAGTTTCTCAAGGTTTCGCTTGCGATACACCTGAAGAAGCTGCAGCAGCTGCTGAGAAAATCGGCGGTGATATGTGGGTTGTTAAAACTCAGGTTCACGCAGGTGGACGTGGTAAAGCTGGCGGTGTAAAGCTAGTTAAAACTATCGACGAAGTTAAAGCGTTTGCAGCTAACTGGTTAGGTAAAAACCTAGTTACTTACCAAACAGACGAGAATGGTCAGCCAGTTGCTAAAATTTTAGTAGAAAGCTGTACTGATATCGCCAACGAATTGTACTTAGGTGCAGTTGTTGACCGTGCATCTCGCAAAGTTGTTTTCATGGCGTCTACTGAAGGCGGTGTTGAAATTGAAACTGTTGCTGAAGAAACACCAGAGCTTATCCACAAAGCAGAGATCGACCCATTAGTAGGTCCTCAAGCTTACCAAGCACGTGAACTAGGTTTTAAATTGGGTCTTAACCCAGTACAAATGAAACAGTTCGTACAGATCTTTATGGGTCTTGGTAAAATGTTTACTGATTTCGATTTCGCACTACTTGAAATCAACCCGCTTGTTATCACTGATGAAGGTAACCTTCACTGTCTTGACGGCAAAATCGGTATCGATGGTAATGCACTTTACCGTCAACCTAAAATGCGTGATTTCCACGATCCATCACAAGAAGATGCACGTGAAGCACATGCAGCAAGTTTTGAACTTAACTACGTTGCATTAGACGGTAACGTTGGTTGTATGGTTAACGGTGCAGGCCTAGCAATGGGTACTATGGACATCGTAAACCTACACGGTGGCAAGCCTGCAAACTTCCTAGATGTTGGCGGCGGCGCGACTAAAGAACGTGTATCTGAAGCATTCAAAATCATTCTTTCAGATGACAACGTTAAAGCTGTTTTAGTTAACATCTTTGGTGGTATCGTTCGTTGTGACATGATCGCTGAAGGCATCATTGGCGCAGTTAAAGAAGTTGGCGTAAACGTACCTGTAGTTGTACGTTTAGAAGGTACTAACGCTGAGCTAGGTCGTGAAGTTCTTAAGAATTCTGGTCTAGATATCATTGCTGCTGAATCACTAACAGACGCGGCTGAAAAAGTTGTTGCTGCTGCGGAGGGCAAATAATGTCTGTATTAATCAATAAAGATACAAAAGTTATCTGTCAAGGTTTCACCGGTGGCCAAGGTACTTTCCACTCAGAGCAAGCGCTTGAGTACGGTACACAAATGGTTGGTGGTGTAAGCCCAGGTAAAGGCGGTCAAACGCACCTTGGTCTTCCAGTATTTAACACTGTACGTGATGCTGTAGAAGCAACAGGTGCAACTGCATCAGTTATCTATGTACCAGCACCTTTTTGTAAAGATGCTATCTTAGAAGCAATCGATGCGGGCATCGAGCTAATCGTTTGTATCACTGAAGGTATCCCTACACTTGATATGGTTGACGTTAAAGTTAAACTAGATCAAACAGGTACTCGTATGATCGGTCCTAACTGTCCAGGTGTTATCACTCCTGGTGAGACTAAGATTGGTATCATGCCTGGTCACATCCACAAACCTGGTAAAGTAGGTATTGTTTCTCGCTCTGGTACTTTAACGTACGAAGCTGTTAAACAAACTACAGATGCAGGTTTCGGTCAGTCTACCTGTGTTGGTATTGGTGGCGACCCAATTCCTGGTACTAACTTTATCGACGTTTTAGAAATGTTCGAAAAAGATCCACAAACTGAAGCGATCGTAATGATCGGTGAAATCGGTGGTACTGCAGAAGAAGAAGCTGCAGAGTACATCAAAGCTAACGTTACTAAGCCTGTTGTTTCTTACATTGCTGGTGTTACTGCACCAGAAGGTAAGCGTATGGGTCATGCTGGCGCAATCATCGCTGGCGGTAAAGGTACTGCTGATGAGAAATTTGCTGCATTAGAAGCTGCGGGCGTAAAAACTGTACGTTCACTTGCTGATATCGGTAAAGCACTTAAAGAAAAAACTGGCTGGTAATAACCCGCTATGTTTTGAAAAAAAGGCTCACTTAGTGAGCCTTTTTTATTGTCATTATTCATAAAGTATTATGTCTAGATAATGATAAATTTCAGAATCTTTAGCTGTTTATTTAATAATAAAAATCAATAGCTTGTTTCAATAAAATCTACTGGTAATAATCAAAACTGCCGTTATAATGTGCGATTGCTTTTTATCATTGGAAGATCTAGCAGTAATGCGAATAATTTATTTTACAGTCTACCTTGTATGCTTTTGTTGCTCTTTCAATTTATTTTCATCTACTTCATTTCGTACCGCATTTTTAGTAACCGAACAACGCGCATTAGCTGAACCAAATCAGTTGATCGAAGAATTAGTTCTTACACAAGCAGCTCAGGGTATTTCTACCACTGAACACGCTTATAATAATACTTTGTTAGCACGGCTGTATTTATTTAAAGGTGATATCGCACGTTCACAAAGTTACTTTGAACTTGCCCAACAACAACTGCCTAAAGACGATGATTGGATCCAAGGTTATTGGTTAATGTATCGGAGTGTTTTTTCTTTAGAAGAAGGGCTGTTACCTGAAAGTATTAAACAAATCCGCTTAGCACAAAATGCCTTTATTCAAGCAAACGATTTAGAGATGTTGGTACAAGCTGAGTCTATTGAAGGAGCTCTGTTGCTCTGGCAAGAGGAATACCCTAAAGCAATAGAAATTATCGAAAATGCCTACATTGAAGCGAAAACTACGAATATGTCATCAACTACCATGCTTTATGTTTATGATAGTTTAGCGGCATATTATTCGACCATGTCACTATTTGAGAAAGGTGAGCAATATGCAGTTTTGGCGCGCGATATCGCCAGCAAAAACGGCGATGTTGTCAATGGTTTGCCTGTTATCTATATCTTATGCATGACATATGAGCGCGCTGAAAAACTTGATTCAGCGGCGGCTTGTTATGAAGAAATGATAATGTTATCAGCAATGGTAAAAGCACCGCGCTATCTTTTTTTGGCACCAGCTGGTAAGGCAAATGTCGCTCTGAAGCAAAAAAAATATTCGCAAGCGTTGCAACTACTATACTTGGCTAAAAGTTATGTCAATAAAGTGATTGTAAATCCAGCGCATATAATTGCGTTAAATAATGGATTTGCTAAAACTTTCTTAGCATTACAGCAACCAGAGCAAGCACTTGAATATATTCAAGCATCAGAGTTATTGTTGACTGATTACGATAGGCCGCTTAATAACCGTTACAGCCGTAATACACTTAGCTTAAAGGCGCAAAGCCTAGAACAATTAGGTCGTTTTGCAGAGGCTACTAATGCACTGAAGTTATTGATTAAGCTTACAGAGCAAGCAAAAGAAACAACGCAGCAGAAACTCGAGCAAGAAGCACGCTCACGATTTGAATCTACTCAACAAGATATCAAATTGCAGTTGGCTGAAGAGAAATTAAAATACCAACAAATTACTTTAGATAAGTTAGCTAAAGAAGGACAGTTACAAGCAGCCTATTCTGTTATTGGTATATTAGCGATATTAAGCATTACAATTTTCGCATTAAATCAACGCAAAGCATATTTACGAAGCCAACGCAGAGCAAATACAGATCCACTCACTGGAGCTCATAACCGTCGTTATATTCTCGATTTTATTGCATCGCAACTTATCGGGAAGCAACAAAACTTTTCAGTTTCAATTTTAGATATTGATCATTTTAAACAAGTAAATGATCAATATGGTCATGATATCGGTGATCAAGCCCTAATTGCTTTTAGCGCGTTACTTACTGAGCAGTTAGCTGATACTGAGTATCAATTTGCTCGCTTTGGTGGTGAAGAGTTTATTGTGGTAATGCCAAACTTAACACTTGCACAAGGGCATGATTTTATCGGTAACTTATGCATTTGTTTAAAATCGTTAAGCTTGACCGATAAAAAAATCACTTTAACAAGCAGTGCTGGGGTCGCACAAATGCAGCCAGGATTAGCCCTTAATACATTATTAAAAGTTGCTGACACAAACCTTTACCATGCTAAAAATACTGGCAGGGATAAGGTTTGTAGTTAACCTGAACTTAGCTTAAGGGGGTCATTATCGACAAGCTCGCTATTATAGATAATGATTGATATGTTGAAAAAATCGCACAGTGATATCTTGGCGCTCTTTATTAATAGATAATGGTTCGATGAGTGTACGGATCACACTTTCAACTTGATTCATAAACCGACCGTGGCCAATTCCTTGTTCGTCTTTTTCACTGGCAACAATAACAAAATGCAGTGAATCTACTAGTTTTTCATCATGCCAATAATGACTGTATTGCGTTTTTTGATCGTCGGTTGAAAAGCTCAGCTTTTGCAATTCATGATTGCCATCGTTGTTATCAGTCTTACTGTTTCTAATTATTGGCATCGTACCATTTGCTATCATCGCCGCTAAATGTAAATTTTTGGCGGCGCATTGCTGAATAAATGCGTCATAAAAATACTGGTAAAACTCTGTGAATGTTGGCTTATTAAGTAAATGATGAAACTGAGTTTTAATGGTACGTGTTATTGGGATCGCAAATGTCGTATAAGTCATCTCATTATGTTCTGCGGGGAGTGTACAATGGCGGCTTTGGTAGCGAGGGTAGAGTCCTCTAAGTTTATAACCGTAGCTTTCTTTACATCCTTTCGCTTTGGCGAACAAGTCATAGGTTAAATGCTGATGATCACGCACTTTTATTGCTGTTTCATCGATCAATAATGTGCTTTGTAGGTATTCGAGTACTTTTTTAACACGGGTATGGAATATGGCAGCATTCGCACGCAAGTCTTCACCAGTAGCAAGGAAGAGCAAGCGAATTTTTTTACTGGGTTTGCTGCTGTCGTAAATGCATTTATGCGCTTCATGGTAACGCGGGTTATAAAAGAATAAAATTTGCTTTTCTGTTTGTAAACAATACGACTCTTCATGAAACCTAACAACGGGAAGCTTATCGTTTGCTATCAAATGTACATTGTGTAGCTCGTATTCATCACATGAGGAGAATAGCTGTCGTGCTAAACGTTCATAACATTGCTGTATATTGCTAAAACGTGCGTATAAATCGGCACTGGGTACGAACTCCGCTAAGATATATTGGTTTGCGCGTGCAGTAGTTGGGATATAAACGCGATGCTGTGAAAGTGAAGCCATTATTTTCTCCTTAAAAGAATTACTTTAATGACGCCACTGTAGCTTGGTTGAATGACTGTTTTATTGCGCTAGAACAATTTATCGCCATTAAGAGGTTAAATAACAACCCAGACGTGGTTCTTCAGCTAGTATTTTCCGCTAAGCACACAGTATGTAATAAACCCGCATCTATTACTGTATGTTAAGGTTTGTTTTTATAATATACCCAAACCACCTCAATATGCAGAATTCAGCGTTTCACAGGGGCTTAATATCAAGGCGTTACTTTGCAACAATGATAGTCCCTTTTAAGAAGTAACAACGATGAGAGTAAATGCCTGCGAAACGCCCAACGGGTTGGTTTAAAAGCGATTTATACTGCGTTATTGATTTTACCAATAGAACCACTATTATTTGCAATCAATGCCTTGCCTAAATCGCTTTTAATTCCAACTGAAACTCGCATCTTGGGGTGGTTTGGGTATAATGCAGTAGTTTTGTCACCATGCACTATTGTGAGGATTGTATTCCTATGGCGGAAATTGAGAATCGCCCAAGTAACTTTATAAGAACCCGTATTGATGAAGATTTAGCATCAGGTAAACATGCGTCTACACATACTCGTTTTCCACCAGAGCCAAATGGTTTTTTACATATTGGTCATGCTAAATCAATTTGTTTAAATTTTGGTATAGCGCAAGACTACAGTGGTCAATGTAATTTACGTTTTGATGATACTAACCCTGAAAAAGAAGATATTAACTACGTTAATTCAATCAAAGAAGATGTTCAGTGGTTAGGTTTTAACTGGGATGGTGAAATAAAGTATTCGTCAAATTATTTTGATACTTTGTATGACTATGCTGTAGAGCTTATCAATAAAGGCTTAGCCTATGTTTGCTTTTTAACAGCTGATCAAGCGCGTGAATATCGCGGCACGTTAAAAGAGCCTGGTAAAAATAGTCCAACCCGTGATACTAGTCCTTCAGAAAACCTAGCACTATTTGAAAAAATGCGTGCTGGTGAATTTAAAGAAGGCGAGTGTGTACTACGTGCAAAAATCGATATGGCCAGCTCATTTATGGTGCTGCGTGATCCTATTATTTATCGTGTTCGATTTGCACACCATCATCAGACCGGTGATAAATGGTGCATTTACCCAATGTATGACTTTACGCACTGTATCTCAGATGCGCTAGAGGGCATTACCCATTCATTGTGTACACTTGAATTTCAAGATAACCGCCGTTTATATGATTGGGTGTTAGATAACATCAGTCTTGAATGTCATCCACAACAAATTGAGTTTTCAAGGTTAAACCTTGAATACACTATAATGTCAAAGCGTAAGCTAAATGATTTAGTGGTCAATGAGTATGTTGAAGGGTGGGATGATCCGCGTATGCCTACCATTGCAGGTCTTCGCCGTCGTGGTTATACACCAGCATCAATTCGTGAATTTTGCTTACGTATTGGCGTAACCAAACAAGAAAACATGGTTGAAATGGGCATGCTTGAAGCCTGTATCCGTGAAGACTTAAACGAACATGCTCCACGTGCCATGGCCGTTCTCGATCCGGTTAAAATCATCATTGAAAACTATGCTGTTGATACCGTTGAAACCTTATCAATTGCAAATCATCCAAATGATGAAAGTATGGGTCGTCGTGATGTTCCGTTCACCCGTGAAATTTATATTGAACGTGAAGACTTCAAAGAAGAAGCAAATAACAAATTCAAGCGCTTAGTACTTGATAAAGAAGTTCGTTTACGTGGTGCTTATGTTATTAAAGCAGAGCGTGTTGAAAAAGACGAAAATGGCGAAATAACCACGATTTTCTGTAGCTATGATCCACAAACGCTGGGCAAAAATCCAACTGATGGACGTAAAGTGAAGGGCGTTATCCACTGGGTGTCAGCCAGTGAGTCAATCACCGCAGAAGTTCGTTTATATGATCGGTTATTCAGCGTACCAAATCCTGCAGCAGCTGAAGACTTTGCAACAACTTTAAATCCTGATTCATTAGTGGTTTTAGCAAACGCAAAACTTGAGCCATCACTTGCTAATGCAGAGCCTGCACAAGGTTTTCAATTTGAACGTACAGGGTACTTCAGCCGTGATACTAAGTCAGAGAACATTGTTTTTAACCAAACAGTTGGTTTACGTGATTCTTGGACTAAAACGCAGCAGTAGTTTTTTATCCCTTCGCTCAAAGGCGAGGGGATAAAAGTAACAGACATAAAAAAACCTGCAATTTGCAGGTTTTTTTTATTCAGCTAAAAAATTATTGGCTATCAGCAAATGCTTTACATGCTGCAGTGTCAGTACACTCGCCATACAGATAAAGAGAGTGGTTGGTTAATTTAATACCATTTTCTTCTGAAATTTCAAGTTGACGACGTTCAATCATTTCATCTTCAAATTCAACAACTTTACCACATTTTAAACATACAAGATGATCATGGTGTGTGCTACCAGAGAGTTCAAATACTGACTTACCGCCTTCAAAATGGTGACGGCTAACAATACCCGCATCATCAAATTGGTTAAGTACGCGGTACACAGTAGCAAGGCCAATTTCTTCACCTAGGTCCAAAAGAATTTTGTAAACATCTTCAGCGCTGATGTGTTGGTTATCTGGAGATTGTAAAATCTCTAAAATTTTAATACGCGGCAAAGTTACTTTTAAGCCGGCTTTTTTTAATTCCAAGTTATGATCAGTCATTAAATCTGTCTCAATTATATTTGGTTATACTAGACACCTTACAAAGATGTACACGACACATTAGCAACGATAAGAATAACGTGCCTAGTCATTAAGTGCAAAGATCAATTGCTAGAAATACTTATAAAATGTGTAATAGGAAAACGAACGTCACTATTTTATACGATTACTAGCAATAAAGTGCATTTAATCAGCAAGTTCACTTAAACACATTTCTTCATAAACTTGTGCTGACCATGCTTTTACACGTTGTTCAGTAAGCTCTGGTTGACGGTCTTCATCAATGCCTAAACCAACAAAATGGTTGTCATCAGCCATGCCTTTCGAGGCTTCAAAATCATACCCTTGTGTTGGCCAATGACCCACAACAATAGCGCCACGCTCAGTAACGATGTCATTGATCATACCCATCGCATCAAGGAAGTATTCAGCGTAGTCTTCTTGATCGCCACAGCCAAAAATAGCCACAAGCTTGCCATCAAAATCAACTTCTTCTAATTCAGGGAAAAAGTCATCCCAATCACATTGTGCTTCACCATAATACCAAGTAGGAATGCCAAATAAGATTAAATCAAATTCTGCGATCTGTTCTTTTGAACTTTTAGCAATATCATGCACAGCCACTAACTTTTTACCCAATTCTTTTTGGATCATTTTAGCTACGTGTTCTGTGTTACCTGTGTCACTTCCGAAAAAAATACCTACACTTGCCATGGATTTAAAACCTTTTATCTATCAATAGCCAATCTTTCTTGTAAAATAGTTTCAATCAGCGCACTGCGGCTAATATTTTGTGCATCGGCCATATCGCTTAACGCTTGATATAACTGCGATGAAACTTTAAATTCGACACGCTTTAAACCACGTGCTTTATCTCTTTTTATTTGATTACGTTTATTTACCTTTAACTGAACCTCCCTTGGTAGGGGATTCGTTTTTGGTCTGCCGGGGCGTTTTTCGTATTCAAATAAATCGAGCGTTGTTCTATCTGTTTCAGACTTAGCCATGGTTAACCCACACCCGCACCTTGCCAAAAAACTTGAATAAGTCCTTTAGCGATAAAACCAGAACACCCTAAAAATAGCACAAGCCATACTACATAACGGCCAAATTTAGGCACATTACCTTTTTTTAGTACGTCTTGGATAGCCATACCGATAAAAAAGAACACACCGGCTAAGCCAAAGTACAACCCAAGGGTATCAAATTCGTTAATTAACTGACTGACCATCAACGTATAACCTTTAAATTAAACGGCGCGTACTATAGCATATAAAATTGTAATAATTTAGTGCGCTAAGTCAAAAATACGTGATTAAATTTTGCTTTATTAAGCCATTAAAAAATCATTGATAGACTTATTAACCGCCATTGGTTTTTGGGCATGCAACCAATGACCTGCGCCATGAATAATTTTTGCTTTTGCGTTGCTAAATTGAGCCATAATAGCTTCACGATATTCAGGCAATATATAATTAGAATCGTTCCCTTTGATAAATAAAGTATCGCATAAACAAGAATCATTTGCTTTAATATTTGCTAAAATATTGCGATATTTTTCACTTAGGGTAGTCAAATTAAAGCGCCACTGCAGTTCACCAAGTTCGTTTTTCGCATAGCTTTTTAGCAAAAACTGGCGAACACCTAATTCAGGTATTAGCTGCGTCATTAATTTATCCGCTTCTTTGCGGTCATTAATAGCATGGCTTTTTACCAGCTTTAATGCCGCAATGATATCATCATGACGACTTTGATATGCAACAGGAGCGATATCTAATACTACGAGCTTATTTACTGAGCTTGGATTAATATGTGCTATTTGCATAGCAACTTTCCCGCCCATAGAATGACCGACTAAATGGGCTTTATCAATACTTAAATGGTCCATTAAGGCGAGTACGTCGTCAGCCATTGCCGGGTAATCCATAATATCACTGTGTGGTGAACGGCCATGGTTACGTAAATCAAGATTCGTTACTGTAAAATTTTCTGCCAATGCATTGGCTATAACATTTAAATTTTCCAGTGAACCAAACAATCCATGGATCAAAATTACATGCGGCCCTTGGCCAGTTTGTTTGTAATTTAACAGCATCACAGTTTCCAAAAACAATTTCATAAAAGTGTGCCTAGTTTGCCTAGTGAAATAACAAATTGCAAAACATAGAGAATTAAATCAGGTTTGGGTATAATCAGCATGGATGAAAAAAATGTGACCCGTAACGACAGGAATAACATGAAAAAAATTGACATAGACGACGAGTTATATCAATACATTGCAAGTAACACTCAAAGTATAGGCGAAAGCGCCTCAACTATTTTACGTCGTTTATTAAATATTCACGGCGAAAATGATTTAGCCGCGCAAGAAAAACCAGAACAGCCCGTCACGCATGAGGTTGCAAAGACGACTCAAACAACTGAACACACCTCATCGACCGAGAATAAAAAGTCAGCCGCTGTCACACCATTGACACAAGCGCATGCCAGTGTTTTTAATATACTCAATAAAGAAGAGTTGGCGATGCAAAAAGGCGTAGTAGGGCGCTTTTTGTTTATTTTATCTGCTTTACATAGAACTCATAAAACTGATTTTTCAGCGGTATTGGATGTGCAAGGGCGTGATCGCGTTTACTTCGCAACCAGCAAAGAAGCGTTAGTAAACAGTGGCAGCAGTATGAATCCAAAAAACATTACCGACAGTGAATACTGGGTAATGACCAACTCAAATACTACCCGTAAGAAAATGATGCTACACGAAGTGGCACTTGGCTTAGGCTATAGTGCTGAACAAGCTGAAAAAATTCGAGACTACTTATAAAGGAAATGTAATGGCGATTCATTCCGGTGCAGGGAAACCTGCAACACAATCAGATTTAGTAAATGTACCAAAATTAGTGTCTGCTTATTATTTAAATGAACCCGATCTAGAGCAAAACCCTGAACATTGTGTTGCTTTTGGTACTTCAGGGCACCGAGGTTGTTCATATGATGTGAAATTCAATGAATCTCACATTCTCGCCATTACTCAAGCAATTTGTGATTACCGAAAACAAAATAATATTTTTGGACCGCTATTCTTAGGTAAGGATACGCACGCGTTAAGTGAGGCGGCTTACAATTCAGCGATTGAAGTGCTTGTTGCTAACGAAGTACAAGTGATCACGCAAGAAAACGACGATTTTACACCTACACCGGTGATTAGCCACGCGGTCGTGTGTCATAACAAATTACGTCCTCATGAATTAGCTGACGGTATTGTTGTTACACCTTCACATAATCCTCCAGAAGACGGCGGTTTTAAATATAACCCACCTAATGGTGGCCCGGCAGATACTGACGTTACTAAGTGGATAGAAGACAGAGCAAATCAACTACTACTAGAAGATTTAGTTGAAGTTGAGCTATTCCCATTTGCAAAAGCAGCCCGTTCAGGTTTTATTAAATACCAAGATTTAATGACTCCTTATATTGAAGATCTGATTAATGTTGTTGATGTAAAAGCGATTGCAAAAGCAAATATTAAAGTGGGTATTGATCCGCTCGGTGGTTCAGGGATCAACTTTTGGCCTATTATCGCCGAAAAATTTGCTTTAGATTTAACAATCGTCAATGAAAGTGTCGATCCGCGCTTTGCATTTATGCCACTTGATAAAGATGGCAAAATTCGTATGGATTGCTCATCACCTTATGCGATGGCAAACTTAATCGCCCTTAAAGATGATTTTGATATAAGCATTGGCAATGATCCTGACTATGATCGCCATGGTATTGTAACTCCTGACGGCTTAATGAATCCTAATCACTTTTTAGCGGTTGCCATTGATTACTTATTAAATCATCGTGATTGGTCCAAAGGCGTTGAAATTGGCAAGACACTTGTTTCAAGTGCGATGATTGACCGAGTAGTTGCCCGTAATAATCGTCAAGTGCGAGAAGTACCTGTTGGTTTTAAATGGTTTGTCGAAGGGCTAAGTACTGGAACACTCGCGTTTGGCGGTGAAGAAAGTGCCGGGGCATCATTCCTTCGTTTTGACGGTACAGTATGGAATACCGACAAAGACGGTTTCATCATGGGATTATTAGCCGCGGAAATTTTAGCTGTAACAGGAAAAACCCCATCAGCACTTTATAAAGAGCTTGAGCTCGAATTTGGTGCGCCTATATACAAACGTATAGATGCGGCTGCAAGTTCTGCCCAAAAAGAGCGACTTAAAGGGCTAAGTGCGAAAGATGTTACGGCAGATACACTTGCGGGCGAGCCTATTTTACAAAAGCTAACTCATGCGCCTGGAAATAATGCCGCTATTGGTGGTTTAAAAGTAGTTACTGAAAACGGCTGGTTTGCAGCGCGTCCATCAGGTACTGAAGACATTTATAAAATTTACCTTGAATCATTCAAAGGTGAAGAACATTTAGCGCTATTAGAAAAAGAAGCCAAGAAGTTGGTTGATTCAGTGATTAGTTAATAACGCTTAGACTATTTTATAACGGCTGATTTATTCAGCCGTTTTTGTTTCTCATTTGCATAATAATATGAAGGCATTTGGATTATGACAGCCAACTCAGAGTATTTAAACGAATTACAACAGCAAGGCGATTTTTTAACTCTCAGCCGTAATAATGAATGGCACTTAGCACCGAGTGCTTTTACTTTAAGTAATGGTACCACTGTAACTATTCATGACACCGGCGTTATAGAGTTTCAACCAAAATGCGCTACTACAATCGATGTGGTACTTTCAAGTGCGATCCATGGTAATGAAACAGCACCTATTGAAATTTGCGATGAATTAATTAAGCGTATTATCTTAGGCGATTTACAACTAGCACAGCGTGTACTGTTTATTTTTGGTAACCCGCAATCAATTAATATTGACAAGCGTTTTGTAGAAGAAAATCTAAACCGTTTATTTAATGGTCATCACACTGTCGAAGGTGTAAAGATGAATAATGAGCGCACACGAGCGGCCAAGCTTGAACAATATGTTAGTGACTTTTATCAACGCGGCGGTCAGCAGCGAGAGCGCTGTCATTACGATTTGCATACTGCTATTCGTGGTTCAAAAAATGATAAATTTGCTGTATATCCCTTTTTACATGGTAAACCGTGGAAAAAGTCGCAACTACAGTTTTTATTAAGCTGTGGAGTAAATACGGTGCTAATGATGAAATCACCAGCCACCACTTTTAGTTACTATTCTTCTTTTGTTCATGGTGCAGATTCATTTACCGTTGAACTTGGTCAAGTAAAACCGTTTGGTGAAAATGATATGAGTCGTTTTGCGAAAACCAAAGCGACCCTAATCGCATTAATTAGCCAAAAAGAAGTGATATATAAAGAATTTGATGCAAGTGACTTTGAGTTATTTGCTGTGCACCGATCAATCAATCGCACTGAACACGATTTTTCGTTTCCTTTTTCGGATGATGCCGAGAATTTTACCGGGTTTAGCAAAGGTGATTTACTCGCAACGGATGGTCAGACCTGTTATTACGCAGATGTTGAAGGCGAAGCAATTATATTTCCTAATGCCGATGTTGCCCTTGGACAACGTGCATTATTAACGGTAATACCATTACAACTGACTGATAATATTATTTAATTTTTTGCTTTGCCGATCAGCTCAAATCGTTAACTATATGATTGTATATACTTTATGCTCTTGTATAGTTAACTTTCCAATGCCACTGTCGCCAATTAACTTTGTTTCGTCTATGATTAGTTGAATAACACTTTACGTTAACGTAAAGTGTTAGCAGCTTTAATTTAAATACAGTACAGTTTCTGCAAAGTTTATCCTGCAGAGCACAGCCAATAATAACAACTGACTTGTACTGTTTACGACAACAAAAGAAGGTAGGTTATGAGCAATCCAAATAACGTATCGCTGAATATTAGTCATGCTCTCTCATTTATTGACGGTCATGCCTTAAATATTCCGACCTTGAGTATTTTAAACGAGGATGGCGATATCCACGACGGTGCAACAGCCCCCGATATTGATGAAAGTACTGCGCTGCGCTTGTATGAAACAATGCGTTTTATTCGTGCACTTGATGAGCGTATGCAAGCTGCTCAACGCCAAGGCCGGGTAAGCTTTTACATGCAATGTTTAGGCGAAGAGGCGGCAGTGACAGCGTCTGCTGCGGCACTTGATCAAGACGATATGATCATGGCGCAATACCGTGAGCAGGCTGCACTTCATTACCGTGGCTTCACACTTGATCAGTTTATGAATCAAATGTTTTCAAATGAGTTGGATTTAGGTAAAGGTCGCCAAATGCCAATTCACTACGGTTCAAGTGCACTTAATTACATGACTATCTCATCGCCGCTAGGCACTCAAATACCGCAAGCAACAGGTTACGCGTATGGCCAAAAAATTAAACACATAGATGCAAAATCAGGTGAGCTAAGCTCAACGATAGATAACATAACTATCTGTTACTTTGGCGAAGGGGCTGCTTCAGAAGGAGACTTTCATGCTGGTTTAAATATGGCCGCAGTGCATAAGTCACCGGTTATATTTTTTGCTCGCAATAACGGTTATGCGATTTCAACTCCTGCGGATGAGCAATTTAAGGGCGACGGCATCGCTTCTCGTGGCGTAGGTTACGGTATTAAAACGATTCGTGTTGATGGTGCTGATGCACTTGCTGTTTATGCCGCAACTAAAAAAGCCCGTGAACTTGCCACTAAAACAGGTGAGCCGATTTTAATTGAATCGATTGCATATCGCCTTGGCGCGCATTCTACATCAGATGATCCTAGTGGCTATCGTTCAAAAGACGAAGAAGCGAATTATCAGTCTTGTCCAATCGAACGTTTTCGCAAATGGTTAATTAAGCAAAACTGGCTTAATGAAGAAGAAGACAATAAAGCCAAAGAGCAAATTCGTGAAGATATACTAGCCGCGTTAAAACGCGCTGAAGTGATTGCAAAACCGGCCTTAGAAGAGTTGGTGTCAGATGTATATGATACACCGATCCCTTCTTTGCAACGTCAATATGAGCAATTGAAAACGCATATCAAGCAACACCCCGATGCTTACCCAGTGACTGCAGGGAGAATTAAGTAATGGCTAAAATGAATATGTTACATGCGATTAATTCAGCCCTTGATATAACCATGGCTGAACATCCGCAAGCGTGTATCTTTGGTGAAGATGTTGGCTATTTTGGCGGCGTATTTCGCGCAACGTCTGGACTACAAGAGAAATATGGTCAGCACCGTGTATTTAATACACCATTAACCGAACAAGGGATCATGGGTTTTGCTAATGGCTTAGCAGCGTTTGGCGCACCAGCACTTGCTGAAATTCAATTTGCCGATTATATCTTTCCAGCCTTTGACCAAATAGTAAATGAGTCTGCTAAATTTCGTTACCGTAGCGGTAACGAGTTTAATGTTGGCAACCTGACTATCCGTACTCCTTACGGTGGTGGTATTGCCGGCGGTTTATATCATTCACAATCACCAGAAGCTTATTTTGCACATACCCCGGGACTTAAGATTGTTGTTCCTCGCAACCCTTACCAAGCAAAGGGCTTATTACGAGCTGCAATTAAAGATGATAATCCAGTTATTTTCTTTGAGCCTAAACGCTTATATCGTGCATCAACGGGTGAAGTTCCTGAACAAGATTACAGCATTGAACTGGGTAAAGCTGAAATAGTTAGTGAAGGTACGGATGTAACACTACTTGCTTGGGGCGCACAGATGGAAATCATCGAAGATGCTGCAAAACGTGCAAATGAGCAAGGTATTAGTTGTGAAGTGATTGATCTACGCAGTATTTTACCATGGGATATGGAAACGATTGTTAACTCAGTGACAAAAACAGGGCGACTTATTGTTAGCCATGAAGCACCAATCACTAATGGTTTTGGTGCAGAAATTGCGGCGACAATCCAACAAGAATGTTTTTTGCATTTAGAATCACCTATCTTACGTGTTTGCGGCTTAGATACTCCGTATCCATTAGCGCTTGAAAAAGAATATGTACCTGATGCGTTGAAAGTGCTCGCAGCAATCAAGCAATCGGTCGAATTTTAGGAGTCATCATGGCAAAAGATTTTATTTTACCGGATATCGGTGAAGGCATCGTTGAATGTGAAGTTGTTGAATGGTTAGTAGCCGAAGGCGACACCGTAGCTGAAGATCAACCGATTTGTGATGTAATGACAGACAAAGCACTGGTGCAAATTCCTGCGGTTCATGATGGTGTGATCAGTAAGCTCTATTATGCTAAAGGGGATATTGCTTTAGTGCATGCCCCACTGTTTGCAATGGATGTAGCTGGTGAGACTACAGCCGATCATACTCAAGCAGAAACAACCAGCGTAATAGAGCACACGCAAACAAATACTCACGCTGAAGTCGTTGAGGATTTTATCCTTCCCGATATTGGTGAAGGAATTGTTGAGTGTGAAATTGTTGAGTGGTTAGTCAGCGAAGGCGATTTGATAGAAGAAGATCAAGCCGTTTGTGATGTAATGACAGATAAAGCACTGGTACAAATTCCAGCTAAATATACCGGCACAGTGGTAAAACTTTATTATGCTAAAGGGGATGTTGCACAAGTACACAGTCCACTTTTTCAAATGTCGATTGCAGGCACTCAAGCAAACGTTGTCGATATCAATGATGCATTAGTGAAAGCACAAACCAAAGCGGTAGAGCAAAAAACAGCAGTAGTTGAAAAGTCAGTGACAGCCCCTGTAATTAATAAAAAGGCGGTCGCATCACCGGCAGTAAGACGCAAAGCACGTGAACTTGATGTTGATCTAACCACAGTCCCAGGCAGTGGTAAGAATGGCCGTATTTACAAAGAGGACATTGAACAGTTTGTGAAAGGGGAAGTGCCAAATAGTATTGATACATCACCACTGCAAACGAAGCCTGACGTTACGAAAACCACAGCTAGCGACACTGGCGGCATGCGCATTGAGCCAATTAAAGGCATCAAAGCAGCAATGGCTAAACAAATGGTTGCTTCGGTAACGACTATCCCACATTTTACATTTTGTGATGAGATTGATTTAACAACTTTGATTGCTTTGCGCAGTGATTTAAAAGAGCAATATAAGCAACAAGGCGTTAAATTGACAATGATGCCATTTTTCATCAAGGCCTTATCGCTGGCTATGAAAGAATTTCCGGTATTAAACTCGAAAATAAATGATGAATGCACTGAGCTTAGCTACTTTGATGATCACAATATCGGTATGGCAGTTGACTCTAAAATTGGTTTGTTAGTGCCAAATATCAAACAATGTCAAACAAAGAGTATTGTTGATGTAGCCAATGAAGTAACGCGATTGACGGATGCTGCCCGTGAAGGACGTGTTAGCCCTGACGATCTCAAAGGCGGCACAATTAGCATTTCTAATATTGGTGCGATTGGCGGAACAGTTGCGACGCCAATTATCAACAAGCCAGAAGTGGCGATTGTGGCATTGGGTAAATTACAACATCTACCGCGTTTTGATGCCAAAGGGCAAGTGGTGTCTGCTGCAATTATGCAAGTTAGTTGGTCAGGCGATCACCGAGTGATTGATGGGGCCACGATAGCGCGATTCAATAACTTGTGGAAATCGTATTTAGAAAACCCAGCCAAAATGATGATGGCAATGAGTTAAGCGTAGCTCTTAATTATTCATTTTATCAAAGCTCAGCAGTCGCTGAGCTTTTTTATGTCAGTGACTTACACCCCAAAGAAATATAAGCCATAGCCAACGAGTAAAGCGGGAATTGCCGAATATATTGTTGCCACAAATGCGGCACGTGGTGCCATTGCGATTGCAGGGAAAAGGGCATCGCCGTCATTTGATATTGCATTCGCAGCTAAGGCACTAAAGGGAATGATGCCTTGAATATACAATGTAGTTACCACTATTTGTGGTCCACAGCCAGGTAAAAAACCAATCAAAACGGCAATTAAAGGCGCTAAGTATGCATAGTGAGTAAACCAGGCTTTTAAATCCACACCGGCAAATGTTACTAATAACTCAAATAGCATAAATGAGGCAACTACCCATGCCGTAACAAAATGGGTGTCTTGCAAAACTTTATATAGCTTTGAAGGGGGCGTTATAGTCTCTTCTTCTGAAGTTACTTGTTGATAGCTTTGACCTTTAGACGACAGCGCCCAAGTGGTAACAGCCAATAGCGCCATAATAGCGCCAAATAAGGTTATTGATTCAGCAAGTAGAGCATCAAAGGCTGAAAAGTCAGTATTGAAAGCAATCATTATTGCCACAATAAGACTGGGCATCATAATAATTTGCCAAATTGATTTACTGACTATAATTGCCTTACTAGGCTGATTTAAGCACTCATCAGCATAATCATTTTTTGCTGGGCGAAGATAATCTTGCTTATGAAATGCATTGACTAAGGATCCGCTGATAATACCAACGCTTAGGCCAATAATCATAATAAGTAAGCCTTCAAGCGGCTTCGTTGCTAATAGTAAAAATGCAGCATCCCCCATGGTCGCTGTTAATACAGCAACGATAGAGCCAAAGCTCGCTTGTCCTTTGGTAAATTGTGTCACTACTATGATGGCGCCTCCGCAGCCAGGTAAAGCTCCTAGTAGTGAAGCAAAACTAATTTCTAACAAGGGTGATTTTTGGCTTAAATAGCCAAGCTCTAAGTGAGGCAACCGATCGATGGCGTAGTAATAGATAAATAAAGTGACGGCAACAAATATACTAACTTGAAAAAACGCATCACTCATTGCCGTCAATGTCATTGCTCGCAAAGGAGCATAAGCTAAACAACACAACAACAATAGCGGTAATAGCAGCCGTTTATTACTGGTAATAAAATGTGTGGACGCTGGAAAACTAATTTTGGGCAGTGAAAGTGAAAACATAAGTGCAACCTAAAAACTATCTAAGTTGCACTTTAGATTCAAATTAAATGAAAATCAATATCATTTGCGTTATTTTCTTTGGAATTCTGAGTTCGCATTCCATTTGGGCCATTGTGGTTGCTCTGAAATATCAAAACCTACTTGATAAAACAGTTGTAAGTCTTGTACAGCTCCCGATAGATCCCATTCATCACGGTATCTGTCACATGGTTGATGGTAACAACCACGTAGCACTAAGCTCATGCGTTTACGATAATTAGCCGTATCTTCGTCAAGTGCTTCACTGCCACCACCCGCATACATCGCTGGAATACCCATGTTGGCGAAAGCAAAATGATCAGAGCGATAGTACCCGCCTGAAGATGGTTTAGGATCGCCGGAGACCGTGCGCCCTTGTGCATTAGCTGCCTGTGCTAATAGCGAGTCCATTTCTGATTTACCAATACCAACCACGCTGATATCTTTTACTTTGCCTAACAAGTTCAAGCTATCCATATTAATATTAGCGACTGTCTTATTTGCTGCTATCACTGGGTGTGCAGCATAATACTTAGATCCTAATAAACCTTGCTCTTCAGCTGTCACTGCTAAAAAGGTCATTGAGCGGCTAGGGTGCTTTGGTAAGCTTGCAAACGCTTTAGCTACTTCAATTAAGCCTGCAGTGCCTGTCGCGTTATCATGTGCTCCATTGTAGATTTGGTCGCCTTTACGGTTTTTATCAGTACCTAAGTGATCCCAGTGTGCTGAGTATATAATATGCTCATCTGGTTTTTCACTACCGGGTAAAGTCGCAATGAAGTTATATGAAATTGATTTTTTGATGGTGTTTTTAACCGCAACAGACGCTGTTAAATCGCCCATATCAACATGATAAGCGCCTTTTGCTGCATTGGTTTTCGCACTGGCAAAATCTAAACCTGCTTTAGTGAAAAGCTCGTTAGCAACCTCTGTGGTTACCCAACCTTCAACAGCGACTCTGTCCATATTATTGTTTTCTTTTTGAAAACCAAACTGCTCGCCGCTCCATGAGTTTTCAACCACAGACCAAGGGTAAGAGGCCGGTGCAGTTTCATGAACGATGATAGCCCCAGCAGCACCTTGACGGCTGGCTTCTTCGTATTTGTAAGTCCAACGGCCATAGTAAGTCATGGCATCACCGGTAAACAAAGCAGGATCTTTAGTGGCAAAACCAGGGTCGTTGACTAAAATCACCACAGTTTTACCCTTAACATCTAAACCTGCGTAATCATTCCAATTATATTCTGGGGCATTAACACCATAACCAACAAATACCAGTTCAGAGTCTTTAATACTTTGGCGTTCGCTAATGCGACTGCTGCCCATTACCATGTCTTTTTTATACTGGTAATCTTTGCCGCCGATAGTTAACACCATGTTTGGATCTGCTTCAAGAGACACCAACGGAACTTCTTGTAAAAAGCTGTCGCCATTACCTGGTTGATAACCTAGTTTTTTAAATTCTTCAGTAAGGTAAGCTAGTGTGAGTTCTTCACCTTTTGAAGATGGAGCGCGGCCTCCAAATTCATCGGAGGCAAGCACTTTGACATGCTCTGCGAGTTGTTGGGCATTGATTGAATTATACCCTTTGCTAACATCATCAGAGGTGAGACTTGTTGTTGCACATCCTGCAAGTACCGCAGTTGCAAGGAGTGTCAGAGAAAAATAACGTTTCATAGTCGCTCTTTTTTTGTTTTAAGTGAGCTCAGTATAAGAACTTCTATTAAAGAGAACCAGTTTTTGCGGTAAACTCCAACCATAATAATTGTAAAGCTAAAGATACTCATGAAGCGTTTTACCCCTTACGAACAATGGCATAGCGCCAGTTTAGAAAATGGTGCATTTAGCCATTTAAATACACTGTTTTCTTTAAACGGTTTATCCGACTGGCCGCAATGTGCGTGGATTTCATCATTTTTAGATGCTAAAAATGCAAATCAGCAAACAATTCGCTTTGTTGAAGACGCCTGCTTTAGTGAGGAAGAGCGCTATTATGAGCAAATCATTTTTGATACCGGTAAAGTACCAACGCGACAACAAAATTGGCATGACTTATTTGGTGGACTTATCTGGTGTTTATTTCCTAAAACGAAAGCATTGATCAATCAACGCCATGTTGAAGAGATCACACTTCACGGCACTAAAGTACGCTCAAAACACCGCAATGCCTTAACCTTGTTTGATGAATGTGGGGTTGTACTTGCTGTAAGTGATAATGTTTGGCCTGCGTTACTTAAAAATCATCAATGGCAGCAGGCATTTATTGAGCAAAGAGCGTTGTGGGGTAAAACCATTGCGCCATTTATGTTCGGCCACGCTAATTATGAAATGCTAACAAAGCCGTATATTGGTCTGACAGGTAAAGCATTATTTGTAAAAGTACCGAGTGACATATTTTGTAAAGATTTAGCCCAGCAGTATCAGTATATTGATCAAACCCTTTATGAGATGATTAGCGTCGATAACTGTTTAAGGGACAATAGCCAGCTCTCACCATTACCACTGCTAGGCGTACCAGGCTGGTATGATAATAATAACCCCGAGTTTTATAGTAATACGGATTACTTTAGACCAAAACGAAGGACACGAACATGATAGAAGTTACGGGGCTTAAAAAGAAATTTAAGCTAACTAAAGACCATAAAAAAAACAAAGTCGATAAAATAGATCCCCGTGAAGATAAAGATTATTTTCATTCGGTGCGAGATGTCAGCTTTCATTGTAATAAAGGCGAAGTGCTGGGCTTACTCGGCCCTAATGGTGCAGGAAAAACCACCACGCTAAGAATGATCTCGACAGCGTTAAAACCCGATGAAGGGCAAATAATTATTGCTGGTGAAGACATCATTAAAAAACCACTATTTGGTCGTAAGTCTATTGGTTTTCTATCTGGCAGTACCGGTTTATATGGCCGTTTAACGGTAAAAGAAAATATCGAATATTTTGCAAAACTACACGGTATGAGTAAAGACGCGATTAGAGCACGGTGTGAAGAGTTATTTGATTTACTCGATATGCATAGCTTTATTGATAAACGTGCTGATAATTTATCAACGGGTATGAAGCAAAAAGCCAATATAGCCCGCGCAGTTGTGCACCATCCGGCAGTCGTGGTACTTGATGAGCCGACCACTGGATTAGACATTATGACCACTCAAACGGTGATCGAGTTTATAAAACGGCTTAAAGCGCAAGGGACTCCTGTTATATTTTCAACCCATCATTTAGATGAAGTAGCGCTACTGTGTGACCGCGTTGCGGTGATCAACGAAGGTATCAGTTGTTTTGACGGCAGTCTTGACGAATTTAAAAAAGTGGGTAAAAGCGACGAACTTAATCAAGCGTTTATGAATATATTGACGGAGAAAAATAATGTTTGAAGTATTTAAAAAGGAATTAAAGGAGCTATTACGAGATAAAAAAACACTCATTTTTATTGTCGCATTACCAGTTGCTATCTTTCCATTATTATTTGCGGTGATGGCATTTATTAGTTCTCAAGCAACACTTGAAGCCGAACAAAAAGTTCATACCTATGCCATTATCAATGGCGAATATGCGCAATCATTCACAGATAAAGTTTTTTATCATAAAAGTTTTCAATTATACAAAGGTGATCACACCTTTAATACAGTTGTAGAGCTTACAGAGGCCGTTAAAGCCGGCACCATTGATATGGGTATTTTCTTACCCGCAGATGCCAAACAAAACCTTGATGACGCAAAACAAAGTCAGTGGCAAGTGGTTTATAACGATGCTAAAGCGATTAACTTTTTATTCGACAGAGTAAAAGAGCTTGCTGAAGAATTTGGTAATAAGCTAAGAGCTGAAAAACTATTAAGCTACGGTGTTTCAGTTGAGCAACAAAGTGCAATTATTGATCCAATCAAAGTTGTAAAAGTTGATACTGCTGATAAACGAGAAAATTTAGGTGAGAAAATAGGCGGCTTTATCCCTTACTTACTGATCCCATTAGTATTGATGGGAGCAACATACCCAGCAATTGATTTAGGTGCAGGTGAAAAAGAACGCGGCACATTAGAAACGTTACTATTGACACCAATCACCCGTACGCAACTTGTATTAGGTAAATTTATTACTTTACTTGCAGCGTCAATCGCCACCACAACGATAACCGTGTTGAGTATGGGCGTTTGGATCAGTATCGCGATTTCTTTCATTGATTTGGATGTGATAAAAACAGCATTTAGTTCATTACGCGTATTAGATTTGGCACTCATTTTTATTATTTTATTACCCGTCGCCGCGATTTTTTCTTCTCTTGCGTTAGCAATATCGATTTATGCGCGTAGCTTTAAAGAAGCTCAGAATTACATGACACCACTGAGTATGGGGGTGATATTTCCTATCATTGTTGCTTTACTACCGAATGTTGAGCTAACAGCTAAAACCGCATTTATACCGGTTACTAATGTGGCTTTAGCGATTAAAGAAATTATCAAAGGTACGATTGATTACACGTTACTTGGACTAATCTTTTTAGCGACCGTGATTGTTGCCGGTGCACTATTAGCATTTTGTGTTAAATGGTTTAATAAAGAAGAAGTCTTATTTAGATAATAAATTATATAGAAGTAGGCTGGGCGTGGTTGTTACAATACTCTTAGTTAAATAATAAAAATGACGGGCTAGCTCGTCATTTTTTATTACTATAGTTTCCTTAGAAAAACTAAGAATCGATAAAAAGCGCAGAGATAACTTTTTAATTGCTCTATAATGTAGTTTGTATTTGAAAGCAAACTGGCAATTTTGATGCGCAACTCACTGACATTTTTTAATTTATTTCGCAGTAATAAACTTTCTTTATTAGCATTGCTGTTTTTTTTCATCCTCGCAATACCTGCTTTATATATATTTGAGCTGAAAGTACGCAAAGATGTTTACCAGGTTGCCCAAACCACACTACAGCAAGAGCTTGATACAAAAGCACTGATGTTAAAAGGACATTTAAAAGACAGTGTTTCGTCAATCAACTTTTTAAATGCCACACCGCCTATCAGTGGCATCAGCCGAGCCGCTGCAAATAACCTTATTGATCCACTATTAAATACTCCCATCGCGATATGGCAAACGCGCTTAGCTGAAATATTTAGTGGCTTTATGCGCACTGACCCGCAGCTATTACAAGCCAGATATATTACCCTTGCTGATAATGGTCAAGAAATTGTCCGTGTTGATAGGATCAATGATGTTGTGGTGCGCCTCGAGGGAGGCTTATTACAACAAAAAGGGCAGCGGGATTACATGCTTAATGCCAGCAGGTTAGATAGTGAATCTGTCTATATATCACCGATTAACTATAATCGAGAGCATGGCCAAATTCAGATCCCCTACGTGAGTACCTACCGAGTTGCTAAGCCGGTATTTAATAAACAAGGAGCAGTGTTTGCTGTATTAGTAACCAATTATTTTGCTGATGAGTTATTTAATAGTGTTACTTTTAGTTCACCTGCTGGGGTTGATGTTTATCTGTTAAATGATCAGCAGCAGTTTTTATTTCACCCAGATCCTAAACTGCGATTTGGTTTTGAGTTTGGTCAAGACATTACTTGGTCAAGTGTATTTAGTCAAAGCCAAGATATGAGCAGCCAAGCGACTTTACCTTTTCATGATTTACCAAGCCATTATTATTTAAAACAACGTATTAGTTTAGAAAATAACATTAGCATGTTGCCCCTTGAACTTGCGGTATCAATTAATACCGATATTTTGGCAAAAGACGTTGCTAAGCGTCGTGATCATTTTGTGCTGGTAATTATTTCACTTTTCACTGCTTTGTGGTTATTAGTGTGGTTATACCAAAGGTATATAAACCGCAAATTAGAGTTTCACTCCTTGAAGGAGCGTAATAACAAGATTATTGAAAATTCCCTCGATGCAATCTTAACAGTACAAGAGGATGGGCTTATCAGTAATGCCAATAAAACAGCGTTGCAGTTCTTTGATATCATTATTGATCACACCAAATTCACGCAATTATTTACGCTTGCTGAAAGTGATAATTCATGTATTGATGAAACCATAGCGCAGGGGTCAAAACCATCATTTGAAGGCGTGTATACTGATCCGCAGGATCAACAACACTTTTACTCAATTACACTTACTAGCGTGTTTGATATTTTTACCCAGCGCCACCAGGTTGCAGCGATTTTACGAAACATCAATTCACTTAAACAGACTCAAGTAGAGCTTGAAAAACTCAATAGTACGTTAGAGCAAAAGGTTCGCCAACGCACAACTGAACTTGAAAGTGCGATTGAAGAAGCGTTGGCAGCCAGTAAATCGAAAAGTGATTTTATTGCTAACATTTCCCATGAAATACGTACCCCTATGAATGGTGTATTAGGGATGCTGGAAATGCTCAAAGAAGACACACTAACGCAACAGCAACAGCAATACCTAGAGCTGGCCAATAGCAGCGCTAACTCATTAATGACATTAATTAATGACATCTTGGATTTTTCAAAAATAGAAGCAGGTAAACTTGATATTGATAATCACAGTTTTGATGTGATTACTGTATGCAGTGATATGATCACCTCTATGGCATTACAAGCCCAGCGTAAAGGCTTAGAAGTGTTTTTGCATACCGATAAAGTTATTGATCGTATGTTAGTAGGAGATAGCCACCGATTAAAACAAATATTAATAAACTTACTTAATAATGCATTCAAATTTACCCATCAAGGTGAAGTCAGTTTAACTCTTGGCTGTCAGTATCTTACTGAAGAAAAGTTATTAATGAGCTTTGTTATTGAAGATTCAGGCATCGGCATTGCTGAAAAAAATATCGATAAGTTGTTTGAGGCCTTTACCCAAGAGGACACCAGTACCACTCGCCACTTTGGTGGTACTGGGCTTGGTTTATCAATTTGTCGTAAGTTGGCGCAATTGATGGGCGGTGATATTAGCGTCACCAGTGAAAAAGGCAAAGGGAGCTGTTTTACAGCGCAAGTGCAATTACATATTGCAGCTGAGAAAAAGCTCAATACAGCCGTTGAGTTGGCAAAAGATATTCAGGTTGGCGTGCTGATAGATAGCGACAGTGTATATAACAATGTCACTAATTTATTGATTAAAAATTGCCAAGTAGCGGCCAATAATATTCAACGATTTGACTACCAAGCACAATATCAAGAGTTAAAAGTTGATTTACTGGTTGTTGATAATGATCACCCATACTTACAAACACTGATTAATTTATGTAATAAGCAGAATAAAAAATATGTATTAATTTTGCGTGATTTATTGCTTAGTAAAAAAGCCAAAGAGCAGGTGCCTGAAAATTGCCATGTACTTAATAAGCCGCTTACTCAAGATCAATTTAGCTTTAAGTTAGCAAGTTTGTTTGGTGTTAATAATAGTTTTTTGGTTGCTAGCCAAGGTAGTGAGCAAACAGAATATGTTGAATACGATTTCTCAAATTTTAAGGTGTTATTGGTTGATGATAATATGATCAACCTTGAAGTTGCCAAAGCAATATTAAAAAATACCGGTGTCACTATTGTATGTGCCAGCGATGGCCTCGATGCACTAGAAATATTAAATACAGAGCAAACAGCTTTATTTGATCTGATTTTTATGGATTGCCAAATGCCAAACCTCAATGGCTATGACACGACCTCTGCAATTCGCAGCAACAAAGCTGGTGCTGACTATGCGAAAGTGCCTATTATCGCTATGACTGCCAGCGCTATGGCAGGTGACAGAGAACGCTGTATTACAGCTGGTATGAATGATTATATTACCAAACCCATAAAGCCAAAAGTTTTGAAAGACAAATTAGCTATGTGGTTAAAATAAACCACGCAGTCTAAATTTTAAGCTACTGATTTTTCAGGTTTAGCCTTTGGTCCACCAAGATTTTGATTAAGTTTGGTAATATCAGCAGAATTAATCACTGTTTGAGTGTCAGACCAGTGTAGCAATTCGATACGACCATTTTCTTGCTCTACTACTGCGGTACAACTTTCTATCCAATCGCCATCATTACAGTAAACAATGCCATCAACGACTTTGAGTTGTGGGTGATGAATGTGACCGCAAATAATACCGTCTACGCCTTGCTTTTTAGCCTCATGAATAGCAGCATTTTCAAATGCCTCTATTGCTTCACGCGCTTTATGAACGCGGGCTTTGATCCAAGCAGCGAGTGACCAATAGTTACCACCGTATAAGCGTCGAATACGATTAGTCCAGCGATTTAAAAATAGTAAAAAGTCATAACCTGTATCACCGGCAATACTGATCAGTTTGTTATACCGAGTTGCTGAGTCAAAATCATCACCGTGAACCAGTAGAAATCGTTTGTTGGCTTTGGTTGTGTGAATAAACTGCTGGTGGACTTCAATACCAAATAGGCTGTTATTGACGTAGTGCCGGAATGTTTCATCGTGATTGCCGGGAATATAAATCACTCGAGTACCTTGAACTGCTTTGGCTTGAATACAAGCTAATACTTGATAGTGACTAGGGTGCCAATAAAAATTTCGCTTCATAGACCATAAATCGACGATGTCACCCACTAGATAAAGGGCATCGCACTCAATACTATTTAAAAAGTCGAGTAGGTAATCTGCTCGACAATCTTTATAGCCTAAATGTACATCGGAGATCCAAACGGCTGGGTAGTACTTTTTATCACTTTTTTCGATGTCGTGCATAGGAGGTTACTCACGGTGTAATAACAACAAAGTTAAGCAACTTGAATGACGTTTATAAGACTGTTTGACGAAACATCTATGACAATTAATAATCGTGCAAAAACAAAAAAACCGCATTACGCGGTTTTTTTTTCAGAAGGTGCTGATGATTAAGCGTTCATGGCCGCTTTGATTGCTTCAACAGCGGTATCAATATCTATCATTAATTTTTCACCAGTACGGCGATTTTTCAACTCAACCTTGTTTTCATCAAGATTACGCTCACCAATTACCAACGTGAAAGGTACACCGAGTAATTCCATATCGTTAAACATCACACCTGGGCGCTCTTTACGGTCATCAAATAACACGTCTAAGCCTGCGGCTTTTAAACCGTTGTAAAGGTTATTAGCGATATCTGGTATACGATGCGATTTATGCATATTCATTGGCACAATGGCTAAATCGAACGGGGCGATTGGCTGTGGCCAAATAATGCCGTATTGATCATTATTTTGCTCAATAGCCGCTGCGACAATACGCGATACACCAATACCATAACAACCCATAGTCATTATTTGGTTTTTACCGCTTTCGTTTAATACTCCCGCTTTCATCGCTTCTGAATACTTAGTACCAAGCTGGAATATATGGCCAACTTCAATACCGCGTTTAATATGTAAAGTACCATTACCACATGGACTAGGATCACCTTCGACAATATTACGTAGATCAGCAACTTCATACTCAGTTACATCGCGATCCCAGTTAATACCGCTGTAATGCTCGTCATCTTTGTTAGCACCGGCTACAAAATCAGCCATTACGTTGGCTGTACGGTCTACTAAAATTGGCATGATTAAGCCAACAGGGCCTAATGAACCCGGTTTAGCACCAATGGCTGCAATTATGTCAGCCTCGTTTGCCATTTCCAGTGGAGAATCTACTAATGGATGTTTTTCAGCTTTAAGTTCGTTAAGCTCATGATCGCCACGTATTACTAATGCAACTAAACCACGTTGACCATCTTCATTTGGCACGCCGTAAACAATCAGTGTTTTAACACTGCGATGAGGTTTAACACCATAGTGTTTCTTTAGCTCGTCGATAGTTTTCGCATCAGGCGTTGGGAATGCTTTTAATTCTTTTGCGGCAGCAGGGCGCGCTTCACTTGGCGCTAATGCTTCTGCTTTTTCGATGTTTGCTGCATAGTCACTTTTATCACTAAAGGCGATAGCATCTTCACCTGATTCAGCTAACACATGAAATTCATGAGATACGCTACCACCGATAGAGCCGGTATCAGCAATAACAGGACGGTAATCAAGGCCTAAGCGATCGAATATATTACAGTATGCTTTGTGCATTACTTGATAAGTTGCATCTAAACATTCTTCACTTAAATGAAATGAATAGGCATCTTTCATAGTAAATTCACGCGCGCGCATAACCCCAAAACGAGGACGACGTTCGTCGCGCACTTTTGTTTGTACTTGATACAAAGTAAGCGGTAATTGTTTATACGAACTTACTTCTTTACGAACAAAGTCAGTGATCACTTCTTCATGGGTTGGTCCTAACGCGAAAGTACGATTGTGACGGTCAGTAAAACGCATAAGTTCTGGGCCAAACTGCTCCCAACGGCCAGACTCTTCCCATAGATCCGCAGGTTGAATAACAGGCATCAACATTTCGATTGCACCTGATTTGTCCATTTCTTCACGCACAATGTTTTCGACTTTTCGTAACACGCGTAATCCAGAGGGTAACCAAGTATATAGGCCCGACGCGACGCGACGGATCATGCCCGCTCTTAACATTAATTGATGCGATACAATTTCAGCATCTGATGGCGTTTCTTTAAGTGTTGCGAGTATATATTGACTGGTACGCATGTTTATTCCGATAGTTATAAAATTATTATTTCAATTGGGCACTCAGTTTAGCAGCGGTTGCTTTTACACTAAAGCGCTAAGTGTGTTTTTCTAACTTTTTTCTATGCTAGTGACATAGTTATGCTCGTCGTTTACTTGCCAACGGATATTAAAATCATACAAGGTCATTCCATAACTTTGTTCACCCTCTTTTTGCTTTTTATAGGCAGGGCGAGGATCTTGCTTAAGTACATTACTAATAAAGTCATGCAACTGTGGGAAGTTGGTTTGCTGTTCAATAAACGCCTGCACTTGCGGGCTAAACTCAACGGTCATTTGCGTTTCTGGGCGCGTGTCAGCAAAGCCTGCGGTGGCATCAACCATGGCATCTGAATAAGGTAAATATGGTTTGATGTCTAAAATCGGGGTGCCATCAAGTAAATCTATGCCTGCCAATAATAAACACAGCTGGCCATTTTTATACTCTATGCCTTCAAGTTTGACGGCACTCATGCCTATGGCATTGGGTCTAAAGGTCGCGCGTGTGGCAAATACGCCTTTGCGCTCATTACCGCCTAAACGCGGTGGTCTAACCATGGCTGAGTAGCCTTTATCTGCAGTTTCATGAAAGCGAAACAATAACCAAATATGGCTAAATTCATCTAAACCACGAACAAATTCTTCACGGTTAAAATCAGCAGCAAATACCAACTTAGCTTTTGCTTGTGGAACTAAACGCGGTTGGCGAGGAATGGCGAACTTTTGTTTATAAGGAGATTGAATATGGCCAATAGCCGTTAGTTGAAAATCGCTCATGAAACTCAATTACTGTTAAAGATACGATATTCTAACCGCTAACAACAAAAAAGGCAGCTCGAAGCTGCCTTTTACTGCTAAATAACCTCAAAATAGGTTAAGCATTTCTTAGAACATATATTGGAATGAAACCGATGCTACATCCATTTCTGGATCAATTTCATCTTTTAGTTCATAGCGTTCATACTCAAAGCGTACCTGCATGTTGGTGGTGAATGCGTACTCGATACCTGCACCATAAAATACATCGCCTCCACTTTGATCTGCTGATATCTTACCAATAGCAGGAAGGTCGCTGGTTACCTCAGCATCCCATTCTAGCCAACCACCTTTAGCATAGACAGAGAAGCTATCCGTAATAGGGGCAGCTAACCGTGCGGCCAAAGACACACCATCAACTTCAGCATAGCTATCAATATCGCTTACTTCATCAAAGTTTTGATAGGCAAGCTCTAAACTTAAATACTTATTAAATTGCGTACCAACGTAACCCTTAAGCATTTGTGAATCATCATCAAAATCGATGTCGTCATCAGAGTCTTCAAATTTGAATGAGTATTGACCATAGCCAATACCTGTATATACGCGAGGGTAATCCATGTTTGTTGTTTCTGCACTAGCTGCAGTATTAAAACCTAACAATGCTAATGAGATAGCAGAAAGTGAAATTGATTTAATCATTTAATAGCTCCTTTACAAAATAAAAATATAACCTTTAAATTACCGGTTAATTTTAATATTGCATGGTGCGTGCCATGATTAATTTGGCTTAAAAACAGCCAGTTATAGTCTTTTATAGCATATAAAGTATACCAATGAGCGCTATTTAAACGCTCGTTCAGTTTGGCTGGAGAAAATATTTCTGACTAGGATGTAGCTTTTACAGATAGATAGTTTAGGTGATCAGGGTTCTGATTTATGCAATAAAGTTTCAGTTTCTATGGCAATCTCTTTCATCTTAATTGCGTAGTTTTCTAATTTTTTGTCTTCATTACTCACTGCGATGTATTCTGGCACTGCTACGGGGTAACCTGTTTCGTCCATGGCAACAAAGCTAATTACACAGTGGTTAGTCTCAACTAAATTACGCGTTTTCGGATCGCCACAGCGAACTTGTATAAAGATTTGCATACTGGTTTTGCCAGTGTGGGCAATTTTAGCTTCAACTTCAACAATTTGACCAACTAGAATTGGGCGACGAAATTTAACCCCAGCGACAGATACAGTGACACAGTAATGACCACTCCAACCAGCAGCGCAGGCATAACCTGCTTGGTCAATCCACTTCATGACGACACCGCCATGAACCTTCCCGCCAAAATTCACATCGGTGGGCTCTGCTAAAAAACGGAATACAACATTAGACGACGGCATAAAAATATCTCACTCATATATAATTCTTATTAGCATAGCGCAAAAAAGGGGCCGAAGCCCCTGCAATTTAGGATAGGTTTATAACTTATATGTAAAATATTATTTTTACGCTGTATCAAGCGCTTTAATTGTATTTAGATTACATATTTGGGTAGTTGGGACCACCGGCTCCCTCAGGTGTTACCCAGGTGATGTTTTGGCTCGGATCTTTAATATCGCAGGTTTTACAATGCACGCAGTTTTGTGCATTGATCACAAACTCGTCTTTGCCGGCAATTTGCTGTATCTCATACACACCCGCCGGGCAATAGCGCTGAGCAGGCTCGTCAAATTTAACTAAGTTAACATCGATAGGAATAGCGCTATTTTTTAGTTTTAAATGACACGGCTGAGATTCTTCATGATTGGTATTTGATAAAAACACCGAAGATAATTTATCAAAGCTGAGTTGACCATCAGGCTTCGGGTAATTAATGACACTGGCCTGATTTTTATCAACTAGCGTTGCGTGATCTGGGATATTATCTTTAAAAGTAAAAGGTAATGCCCCTGCAAAAATATTTTGATCAAGGGTGTTATACGCACCACCAAGAAATTTTCCTAGCTTATGCATCACAGGGCCAAAGTTACGTGATTGGTATAGCTCTTTATAAGCCCAGCTTTGTTTAAATGCTTCGCTGTAGTCAACTAAGTCAGTATGCTGTTGCTCGTTTGTAAGCGCGCTAAAGATCACCTCAGCGGCAATCATACCTGACTTCATCGCTGTGTGGTTGCCTTTGATTTTGGCAAAATTCAAGGTGCCAGCATCACAGCCGACCAACAAACCACCCGGGAAGTGCATTTTTGGTAATGAGTGTAAGCCACCTTTTGCAATCGCACGAGCGCCATAAGCAATACGTTCACCACCGGCTAATACATCTTTAAAGATTGGGTGGTGTTTCATGCGCTGAAATTCATCAAACGGGCTTAAATGCGGGTTTGAGTAATTTAAATCAACAATTAAGCCGACTACAACTTGATTATTATCACTGTGGTACATAAACGCACCACCGTTAGTATCTGCACTTAAGGGCCAACCGGTGCCATGAACTACCGTGCCTTGCTTGTGTTTAGCAGGATCGATTTGCCAAATTTCTTTAAAGCCTAAACCATAATGTTGCGGTGAGGCATCTTGATCAAGTGCAAATTGAGTGATCAGCTGTTTACCTAAGTGACCACGACAACCTTCAGCAAATACAGTGTATTTAGCACGAAGTTCCATGCCAGGCATAAAGCCATCTTTTTCATTGCCATTGCTATCAAGGCCCATATCGCCGGTAATAATGCCTTTTACTGTGTCATCTTCAATAATCAGTGAGTGTGCGCTAAAACCTGGGAAAATCTCAACCCCTAGGTTTTCTGCTTGCTCTGCAAGCCAGCGGCATACATTACCCATAGAGACAATATAGTTATCAGAATTATGAAATGTTTTAGGTGCGGCAAAGTGAGGGATAGCGGTGGCTTTGCTGTCATTATTAAACCAATATATTTCATCACTGGTTACTTTAGTGGTCACTGGTGCGCCAAGTTCTTGCCAATTGGGCAGTAACTCGTCCAAAGCGGTGGTTTCAAATACTGCGCCCGATAATATATGGGCGCCCACTTCGGAGCCTTTTTCAACCACGCAGATCATGCACTCTTGTTGTTTTTCTTGTGCTTGTTGCGCTAATCGTATGGCGGTAGCTAAGCCTGCAGGGCCTGCGCCGACAATAACGACATCAAATTCCATGGTTTCGCGTTCGACCATATTAACCTCTTTTATGTGACGGACCTGTGCCTTTACGAGGGCAATTTCATACTTGCAAATGAAACGTTACAGGCGATGAATAGTTTAAGGTTATTTTAGGTTGACGTTTACGTCAACAGGAAGTAGTCTGATTTCATAAAATAAATAGGTTGACGTACACGTTAGCTTGTAGGTTTAAATAATTATGGAGTTCCTATGAAAGTTCTCGTTCCAATAAAAAGAGTTATCGACTACAACGTAAAAGCACGCGTTAAAGCAGATAATAGCGACGTTGATCTAACTAATGTGAAAATGGCACTTAACCCATTTTGCGAAATTGCCATTGAAGAAGCTATCCGCTTAAAAGAGGCGGGCACTGCCACTGAAGTGATTGCTGTAACCATTGGTGCTAAAGCATCTCAAGAACAATTACGTACAGCTCTGGCACTGGGCGCCGATAAAGCGATTCATATTGAGACTGACGAAAAATTAGAATCACTGCACGTTGCAAAGCTGCTTGCTAAAATCGTCGAGCAAGAAGCCCCTGAACTGGTGATTTTAGGTAAACAGTCGATTGATTCAGATAACAATCAAACAGGTCAAATGCTGGCGGCTCTTACTGGGCGCGGGCAAGGTACGTTTGCATCAAAGGTCGACATAGCAAATGGCACTGTTAATGTGACGCGTGAAGTTGATGGCGGTTTACAAACAGTGGCATTAAAGTTACCGGCCGTAGTCACAACAGACTTACGTTTGAATGAACCCCGTTATGCATCATTGCCAAATATTATGAAAGCCAAACGTAAACCACTTGAGGTAATTGCAGCTGATAGCTTAGGTGTAGACTTAACCCCGCGTATCGAACTTGTTGCGGTACATGAACCTGCAAAACGCAGTGGCGGTATCATTGTTGATGATGTAGCCCAGTTAGTTGATTTATTAAAAACACAAGCGAAGGTGATTTAAATGAAAACATTAGTTATAGCAGATCATGACAATGGCAGTTTAAAGCCTGAAACTTCTAAAACCATAAACGCAGCATTAAAGCTTGGTTTTGCTGTTGATGTACTAATTGCTGGTGAAAACGTAGCACCAATGAGTGAAATAGTGGCCAGTATTGCAGGTGTAAACACCGTGCTGGTGGCTGATCATAGTGAGTATGCGCATCAGTTAGCTGAAAACATCGCAGATTTAGTGTTATCGCTTGCGCCAGATTATTCGCATCTTGTTGCTAGTGCCACTACAACGGGCAAAAATTTCATGCCACGTGTTGCCGCATTACTTGATGTTGCACAAATTTCAGAAATCATTGATGTGGTTGACGCTGATACATTTAAACGTCCAATCTATGCAGGTAATGCCATCGCAACTGTAAAATCACTGGATAGCAAAAAAGTGATCACCGTTCGTGCAAGTAGCTTTGATCTGCAAGGTGAGCAAGCTCCCGCTGAGAGTCGTGTTGTTGATTCTGTGTTTAGCAGTGAATTAAGCGCATTTGTAAGTGTTGAGCAAACCGAATCTGAGCGCCCAGAGTTAACTGCTGCGCAAGTGGTTATATCAGGTGGACGCGGTATGCAAAATGGCGAGAACTTTTCATTACTTAATGGTATTGCCGATAAACTAGGCGCGGCAATTGGTGCGTCTCGTGCTGCGGTTGACGCAGGCTTTGTGCCAAACGATATGCAAGTGGGTCAAACCGGTAAGATCGTTGCGCCTAACTTATATATTGCCGTAGGCATTAGTGGCGCAATTCAGCACTTAGCGGGTATGAAAGACTCTAAAGTGATTGTGGCTATCAATAAAGATCCCGATGCGCCAATCTTCCAAGTGGCAGATTATGGTTTAGTAGCAGATTTATTTGATGTGCTACCAGAGCTTGAACAAGCACTCTAATTTATAACGATTCTGGTTGTTAAAAGCTGTTGTGATCAGTTTACTGATCACGCGGCTTTTTTTCTTTTATTTTACCAATCAGAAAGTCTGTAATATCTAACTAAGTAATTACCATGAATAAGGAGTATCACTTGTCGTTTAGTGAGTTGGGTGCATTATTTTTTTAACACACATTGCCTTTTTACACTTTTTTTGCGCAAAATGTCAGGACACGCTAAGCTGAGGCTAAATGACTAGAAATTTAGAACTAAAAAATTAATAATCAATAAGCTAGCTTCACCCTTATCCCTTACATTTTTTAGAATACGTTGAGACCTCGCAGTGAAAACCAAAGCAATCCGCAATTTTTATATCAATGAAGAGCAGTCGGTCTATTTGCTTTCGCACCATGACGCCAAAAAACATCGCCAATGGTTGAATATCTGTATTAAGCAACTCACTAATTTAGGCTACAGCCAGGTTGAAATGATTGGCTCGGGTGCTTTTGGATTTGTATTTGCGGGTTTAGATGAGCGTAAACTTCCTTGGGTGTTTAAATTTTCACGTATCACCTTGGCGCAAAGTGTACGTGATCGACTTGAGGACGAAGCGTATATGCTCTCGCAAGTTGATAACCCATTAGTGCCTAAGTTTTATGCTTTTGAACGGATAAAAAAGCAGGGCATTTTAATGATGGCCCGCGCGCTGGGCGAAGACTTAGAAAAAGTATCACTTAAAAAAGGCCGCTTTAGCGCAGCAGCAATCGCCAGTTTAGCGCTAAAACTACGTAATGTATTAATAGACCTACGCACTCAGCAAAATGGCATAACGCCACAACCGATTGTGCATGGCGATATCAAGCCCTCTAATCTAGTGTGGGATGAACATACCCAAGGCTTATCGCTGGTGGACTGGGGCAGCTCGGTGTATGCCCAAATAGACAGTAATGGCGAGCCAATCACCAGTAACTTTATGGATTTAATGTCTGGCGATTTAAGTACCACCAATGCGCGGATGGGGGATGTGTATTTTATTGGTGATGAGCAAATGTCAGGTGCTAAATCATCGCCGCGTTTTGATGAGCAAGGCGTGGCGTCCACCTTATACGCACTGGCTTCTGCACAGTCATGCCGATTTGGCGCGCAAGTGATCCCAGCCAGTTCACTAGGGCTCCCTATGGAGCTTGCAAAAGTGATTGACGGTATGCTCTCTAAAAATAAAATTACAAGAGACGGGGCGGGTGATTACTTTATGCGTAATATGCCTGCTATGGCAAAAGCATATTTACCAGAGCTCAATTTAGCTGAAGATGTGCGAGCCAATATTCCATTTTGGTTTGGTAACGATGACGAACTACCTGATACTGTGGTTTATAGTTCACGTAAACAATTTTTACGCCAAGCCGACCTCAATCAACAACTGCTTGATGTAAATGACGCTCAATTGGACCGGTATTATAAAGAATTCCTGTTTGATACCGGTGATACTGAAAAAGCATTTTTAGCCTCTATCAGCCGATTAGCAAAATACCCAGTAGTAGGGGGCTTAAGCTTTCATTGGAAAGAGGAATCACTGTTCGTTGAATCATCACTGATCATGCATGATGAAAGTTTAGGCCATGCTTTTACCCAAGCGGTTAATAATACCGTGATGTTGGCACAAGGCATTCATCAAAAAGGCTTATTTAAGTGTTGTTTATTTGATGCAAGAAAGACCATTCAACTGGAGCGTGATGGCACAGGGGCATTTAAGTTTGAACAACTTCCAGAGCTTGACTATGAGGTAATGAATTTAAAAAGCTCAGAAGTCACCCGACCACATTCTTATTTTGAAGACGGTAAAGATCCGGACGAGCAACTGCAGCTACCTAAAAAAGTGATCAAATGCGTATTTGAGTTAAACCAAATACATCATACCGGCTGCATTATTTTTGAAGCTTTACCAGATAGAATGAAAATACATCATTACTATCGTTTGTTAGATGGCACTAAAGAAGCACAGTTTAAGCGCTTGCTTAATAAGTTGATGCAATATGCGGTGAGCATTACTGATGTGGGGGTTGCCGGGTTTATGAAACTACCTTACAAAAATACCCGTGAGTTTGCCTTGTGTGATCGCCAGCCTGATTTTTTCTATCCTAAAGATCCTAAACGTTTTGGCGCTTAATTTTGCCGTGTAAATACGTTAAACTAATGCATCAAAAAAAGGATAAATAATGGCAAAAACTCAGCCCGCAATCACTATGCAAAGCTTTGGTATTTATACAAAGTGGGATTCATCATCAAAAGCCTTACCGCAAATTCAAGCATTTACCACAAAAGTACCCGCACAACTCGATGTGGAGTTTGGTTTTATCATTAATATTAAAAAAGCCAAAGGCGAAAAGCTTCATTATTGTATTTATCATCCTGACATACCGGATGCTGATGGTGAGGTAATGCCACCATTTTACGGCTTTGAATACGTTAAAGACAATGACTGGCACTTTTACTTAGGTGATACCTTGTGGCAACCTATCAGCAATAAAATAGGTGACTGGCGCATGACCATAGAGCTAAACGGTAAACTGATTGCCGATAAAACATTTTCAGTGTTTGAACAAGAGTCCATGTCAGAAATTGAGTTTTGGCAAAAGCGCGGGTATTAAATACTTTATGTGTATATAGGCTTATTGTATTTGTAGTAAGTGTAATTGTTGAAAATAAATTAGGACGAGGTGGTTACTCCACCTCATGAAATAAATTAGATTTTAATTACTTTGAGCCAGCTCTTTTCTAATAATCTCTGCGCCAGCGGTTAACGCATTGAGCTTACCTCTTGCAACTGCGCGAGGTAGGGGGGCCATACCACAGTTAGTACACGGGTAGAGCTTGTCAGCATCGACAAACTGCAGTGCTTTACGTAGCGTATTTGCCACTTCTTCAGGTGTTTCTATGGTATTGGTGGCAACGTCAATGGCGCCAACCATTACTTTTTTACCGCGAATAAGTTCAAGTAGTTCCATTGGTACATGAGAGTTGTGACATTCTAATGAGATAATATCAATATTAGATTGCTGCAGTTTTGGAAATGCTTCTTCGTATTGTCGCCATTCTGAGCCTAACGTTTTTTTCCAATCTGTATTGGCTTTGATGCCATAACCATAACAAATATGTACGGCCGTTTCGCATTTAAGGCCTTCAATGGCTTTTTCTAAACACGCAATTCCCCAATCATTTACCTCATCAAAAAACACGTTAAATGCAGGCTCATCAAATTGAATGATATCAACCCCCGCAGCTTCTAGTTCTTTGGCTTCTTGATTAAGAATTTTGGCAAATTCCCAAGCGAGCTGTTCGCGGCTTTTATAATGGTCATCATAAAGTGTATCTATCATAGTCATAGGACCTGGTAGCGCCCATTTGATCGGTTTTTTGGTTTGGCTGCGTAAAAACTTAGCATCATCAACAAAAACCGGTTTTATACGACTAACAGGTCCAATGACTGTCGGTACACTGGCATCATAGCGGTCACGAATTCTCACCGTTTTACGGTTTTCAAAATCTACACCGTTAAGGTGCTCAATAAATGTGGTAACAAAGTGTTGGCGTGTTTGCTCGCCATCACTGACAATATCAATACCTGCGCGTTGTTGCTCTTGCAGAGAGATCCGTAATGCATCGTGTTTGCCGTCAATTAATTCATCACCTTGAAGTTTCCAAGGTGACCAAAGAGTCTCTGGCTCTGCAAGCCATGAAGGTTTAGGTAAGCTGCCTGCAGTTGAAGTCGGTAATATTGTTTTGCTAATAGATGTTTTCATAATAAATAATGCCATTTATTTGGGTTAACTTTTTAAGTTGCGATTGAATCTAACGATTGAACTCGCTATTACGCGTAATTAGCAGACCATTGCTCAAGCACTGTTTGATATGGCTTGATGAAGTGCTGCTCAGCAAATTTCCCCTGTTCATTCGCCAATTTACTGCGCTCTTCACGGTCATAAACAATTTGCGTGAGTGAATGATCTAGGTTCTTCAAATTTGGTTGATATGATTTCCCCGCAGTCGCATTGGCATTATAGATCTCTGGTCGGTAGATTTTTTGAAATGTCTCCATAGTGCTAATAGTGCTAATAAGCTCAAGATGAGTGTAATCATTTAGCAAATCACCAACAAAATAAAAGGCTAAGGGCGCTACACTATTTGGCGGCATAAAATAACGCACCTGCAAGCCCATTTTTTTGAAATATTGCTCAGTCAAAGACGGTTCATTTGGCTGATATTCAACACCTAACGCAGGGTGCTGATTTTCAGTACGATGATAGGTCTTGTTATCCGAAACACTTAGGCATATTACTGGCGGCTTTTTAAAGTGCTTTTTGTAGCTGTCAGAACTAATAAAATATTTAAATAGTTTGCCATGCAGCTCGCCAAAGTTATCAGGAATACTAAATTTAGGCTGATCTTTATTATGTTCTTGCAGTAATACACTAAAATCATAGTCGCGCACATAGGAGGAAAAATTATTTCCTACAATGCCTTCAATGCGTTTGTTAGTGTGATGATCAACAATATTTGTTTTCAATATTTCAATCGATGGAAAGCTATTACCACTGCCAGCAATATCCATATCAACAGAGATGATTTCAAGCTCTACAGAATAACGATCCGCTTTTGGGTTATCCCACTGCGCCAAGGCATTAAAACGGTTATCGATCATTTTTAAGGCGTTGCGTAAGTTTGCTTGGCGATAACTGCCTCTGGCCAAGTTTGCAAAATTGGTAGTGATACGTGTATTAGCTGCTGGATGATAATTTTCATCGAGACAAATACTCTTAATAGTAAATGTGAAATCTTTAGTCATGGTGATCTGTATCCAATTATCTGATTTAAAACCTGCGTTTATGCTGTGCTCTTGAGCGAATTAACGTTACTGATCTCTCAGTAAGTGATGTTCACAGTTTTTGTGTTTGTGCCTGATGGCTTAATTAAAACCGCTGTAAAACTGTGTTGCCTCTAAGAGTTGAGCTATTTATACGTGGATCGGTACATGAATAAAAACGGTTTAATTTCACCTAAAACATGAGCTGTATTCATCAACTAATAATATTGCACGCCATTAGCTATAAATTATCTGAAGTGGCACTTTAAAAGACAGAGTGCCAACTTGGCTATACAGACATTTAGACTTCTGGGTGGGTATCTTGTATTTATTTCATCTAAAACATGAGGATTATTCAGGGCTTAATTTAGCAAATATATCAATGGGCATCAGTTATATTGATATACTCGCGGCCAATGTGGTGAGTGATCGCTGCTCTGTTGGAAATAGAAACGCATTCATCTGGCATGAGTGCCCCAAAATTATAATAAGAGATAAACGCAATGAGTGAATTGATAATGTTGATTTTATACTGCGCCTTACTTGGCAGTGGCGTAGGTTTTTTAGCAGGGCTGCTAGGTATTGGGGGCGGGCTGGTTATTGTTCCTGTGTTGAGTATTATTTTACTGCATTTTGAAATTCTACCAGCTGAGCAAGTCGTTATTGCCGCAATTGCAACGTCATTAGCATCAATATTATTTACATCAACGTCTTCCGCAATCGCACATCATAAAAATGGCAATGTTCCATGGACTCTTGCTCCTTGGGTAATGACGGGCGTTGCACTGGGGGCGCTTATCAGTGGCTTTATAGCAGCACTATTACCTGAGCAGATTGTTCGCTTAGTGTTTGCTGTCACAGTGGTACTTATTGCGATAAAGATGTTTGTAAGTAATAAGCGTAAGCCATCGGTTGAGCGTGGCATGCCCAATAAAAGTGTGTTAACCATTATGACCACGATCACCGGCGGCTTGTCTGCGATGATCGGTATTGGCGGAGGCGCGCTTTTGGTACCATTGTTAACGTTTTTCTCAGTCGATATGAAAAAAGCCATAGGGTGTGCATCCGCATGCGGCATTGTTATCGCATTATTTGGTTCAATTGGTTACATCAGCTCAGGCAGCGGCCATTTTGCACTAGAAGATGGATTTGCTGGATTTGTGTATTTACCAGCGTTATTCGGTATTATTTGCACATCCTGGTTTACCGCCCCGTTAGGCGCCAAAGCCACCCATCACTTACCAGTCACGTTAGTCAAAAAAATCTTCGCCGCATTGTTGCTAGTAACCGCTGTCAAAATGATTATGTATTAAAAGGAAGGGCACTGCAGTGAAACGAATAGAGCCAATAATTTATCAAATCGGTTCTATTTGCGTAGGCTAGCTCTTTAAGCGCAGCGAACCTTAATACCTTTGTGAATAATTCACTAAAATTTTATTGCACAAAGAGAAAAGAATGAGAAATAAATGAGGGTTTAAATCTGAGAAAGCTAAGTCGTTTTTTAAATGAAAGTACATTAGAACATTTATGAAAAGTATCCGTATAAGCGCAAAAAAGCTGGCACTGCCAGCTTAATTATTAAAACATTTTGTTAGCACTTAGCACTTA